>JAURYA010000109.1 GCA_030654155.1 Sulfurimonas sp.
TATGGGTAAAAGAAGAGACGCTTTTTTATGAAAAAGAGCTAAAGAAACTCCAAGGTGAGCTTTTAAAATATCAGAATTATGTTAAAGAAAAAGGGCTGAAGGTTATTATGATTTTCGAGGGTCGTGATGCGGCAGGCAAGGGCGGAACGATTAAGAGGATAACAGAGCATTTAAATCCGAGGGGTGCTAGAATAGTCGCACTCTCTAAACCAAACGAGCAAGAGATGACGCAGTGGTATTTTCAAAGGTACACTCAGCATTTGCCAAGTGCGGGAGAGATAGTGCTTTTTGACAGAAGCTGGTATAACAGAGCGATGGTTGAACCGGTTATGGGATTTTGCAGTGATGAGGAGTATCAAAAGTTTTTAGACGATGCGCCTGTGTTTGAGAAGATGATAATAGATAACGATACAAAAATTTTTAAATTTTATTTTTCAATATCCAAAGAAGAGCAGGCTTCGAGACTTCAAAATAGGGAAGATGACCCATTAAAGCAGTATAAGCTCTCTGCAATTGATCAGTTCGCACAGAAGCTTTGGGATGAGTACACTCTGGCAAAACAAAAAATGCTAAAAGCTACAAACACAAACTACGCACCGTGGACTATTATTAAAAGTGACAACAAGAAAAAAGCCAGAATCAATATTATCAAATATATTTTAAAGCTTGTAGATTATCCAAATAAAATTAGCTCCGATGAGATAGTCGTGGATAAAAATATAATCATAGATGCCAAACATGAGTTACAAGCAATGAAGAAAAATTTTCTGTAATTATTTTGGTATAATGAAGTTAGTGAGAAGTCACAAACAAAAATATAAGGAATTATTATGAATAGATTAAAAATGGTAAGCGCGGTCGTTGTTGCAATGACGGTTTTTGCAGGATGTAGTGCAAAAGAGCCTACTACGGGTGATTTTATGCGTATGCATGCAGCAGATGAAAAAGCAATGGGTTTAGATCAAAAAGAGATAGCTAAAAATTGGGACAAGGGTTTAGCATTAAAGCAATCAGGTGAGAAATTACTCAAGCATGGTGAAAAGCTGGTTAAATCAGGTGAGCAAGATATTATGACCGGTAAAAATGAGATTGAACAAGGAAATAAAGATATTATCGATGGGACAAAACTTTCCAATGAGAGTGAGCGTGTTTTTCGTGAAAAATACCCTGATTTAAAACTCGAGCTTAAATAGAGATTTTTTCCAAAAAAACTCTTCTGCAGATTTAGGTGAGGGTGAAAATATACCCTCACTGCCTCAACTATTAGTAAATTATTTTAAGTAAAGCTCGCATGTTGGCTTTTGCCGCTTTTGAGTTAATATTATCTAAATTGACCTCATGTAGAATACAAATTATTTGAGCATAGAATAGTAAAATTAAATTTAGCCAATAAGGCAGTAATTTTTTCTGTAATCATTTTGTAATACGCGGCAATTATAATTTCGCCAAACATTAAAAAGGAAAAACAAATGTTAAAAAAATTAGCTTTAGTTGTACTTGTTACAGCTGCTTCGGTAACTGCTTCATTTGCGTCTGATAAACTAAACGGTGCGGGTGCATCATTCCCGGCTCCCTTATATTATGATTGGGCATTTAACTATAAAAAAGATACAAAAAATCTTGTTAACTACCAGTCAATCGGCTCAGGCGGAGGAATCAAGCAGATTTCTAAAAGAGTTGTAGATTTTGGCGCATCTGATGAGGCTTTAAACACTTTACAACTTGCAAAAGATAATTTGTTTCAGTTTCCTGCGGTTATCGGTTCAATCGTTGTTGCATTCAATGTAGATAAAATTGCTGATGAAACTCTAAAACTTAGTAATGAAGTAGTTGCAGACATTTTTGCAGGAAAAATTACAATGTGGAATGATAAGGCTATCGCAGCAGACAATCAAGGTCTTGCTCTTCCAAACCAAAAAATCGTTGTAGTCCACCGTTCAGACGGAAGCGGAACAACTTTTAACTTTACTTACTATCTGACTCAAAGTTCTAAGAGCTGGAAAGAGAGTTTTGGAACTGGTAAAGCGATTGACTGGGCTACTGGAATCGGCGGAAAAGGTAATGAGGGTGTTGCAAGTTTGGTCAAGCAGACTCCTTACTCAATCGGATATATTGAAAATGCATACAAAGAGAAAAATAATCTTAGTGCTGCGATTCTTAAGACTGCAAGCGGTAAATGGGTAAAAGCAACTGAAGAGAACTTCAAAGCAGCTGCAAAGTATGCAACTTGGACAAAAGATAAGCACTTTTACTCTGTTTTGGCACTACAAGAGGGTGACACATCATACCCGATAGTTGCGGCTACATTTATACTTCTTCCTAGAGAAGGCGGTGATATGAACAAAAAAGTAACAGCTTTTTTTGATTACGCATTTAAAAACGGTGATGATGAAGCTAAAAAATTAGGTTACATTCCTCTTCCTGAAGAGACTAAAAAAATGATTAGAGAGTATTGGGCAGCCAACTTAAAATAATCATCTAATCGCGTCCATTCTCATATATTTTCTCTCCTAAGAAAATCTCCTGTAAGCCCTTGCAACTTCTCATTGCAAGGGCTTTTTCCATTTCTGGCATATTCCATTTTATTATATAAATATCTATTTTTTGTAATCTTTTCGTAACCTAATAATTTTATAATTCTGCAACAAAAAAACAAGGGAAATAACAAATGAAAAAAATCGTTTTATCGACTATCGCTGCTTTAGCGGTTAGTGCAACAAGCTTAAGTGCTTCACAACAGTTTTATGTAGATGATAAAGGTCAAGTTTTTACGACATCTGGACCAGACCGTATAGCTATTGAAAATAAAGAATCTCCAGTATTTTCTAAAACAGCAAGGTTAGAGTTTAGCGGTACTCACTATTTTGGTTTGACATCGGTACAACCTGATTTAACTGGTCCATCTGTTGATAACTCTACTGGTTTCGAGCTTCGTCGTAACTACTTGCAGGTTAAGGCATATTTTAATGAGAAAGACTTTTTCCGTGTAACTATGGATACAACGAAAGAGATCGGATCAAGCACATCTTATGCTGATATATACGCTAAATACGCTTACCTTTATTTAGATAACATTCTCCCGTATACTGGGGTAGAGATTGGTATCGCTCACCGTCCATGGATCGACTATGAAGAGCACAATTCTTGGCATTACCGTTCAATCAACAAAGTTGCGATTGAGCAAAAAACAAATACAACAGATAGTGGTCCAGACTTAGTTAATTCAGCTGACCTTGGTTTCAACTTAAAAACTAAAACGGAAAACTTCAGTTCTGAAATCGGTATGTTCAATGGTGAGGGTTACCATGCGGATAAGGCAGCAGCAAACCAAGAAAACAGTACAGACCTTTCACTTGAATGGCGTTTGACTGGTCACTTGATGGGTAGCGGTAACAAACTCGGTAAAAACGATCGTACCAAAGCGACTTATTTAAATGTTTCAACATATGGTTTAATGTCGAAAAATCATAAAGATGCTGATGTACTTGTAGATGGTCCAGCAGAATATGATCGTTCAATGTATGGACTCCATGCGGTCTATAATCAACCATTGTTCTTGATAGCTGCTCAATACTATATTGCCAACGATGATGCACAAAATACTACACTTGGTGACAGTAAAGACTATACGGGCTATTCTATCAATGCTGAAATCCGTCCAATGACAGACTGGACTATCATCGGTCGTTATGATGTTAGTGATATTGATAAGATTGCAAAAGCTACAGCCATAGAAACAAAAGATCAAGAGATGAAACAAATGCTTCTTGGTGTAGCATATAAATATAACAAAAATGTAAGTTTTATCGCTTCAGGTAAACACATTACTGACGATGCAAAAACATGGACTGCTCTTACCCTGGCTGATGCAAAAGAGAAAAATGTTTACATGCTAACTACTGAAGTTAAATGGTAACATCTTAAAAAGCATTACAAATTTCTCCTTTTTTTCTCACACTCCCCTAAATATAGAGCCCTTTTGGGCTTTATATATATTTTCTTTTTTACAGCTATAAGAACAACACTTATTGACGATTAATGCAATATAAACATCATTTTAGATAGAATACCAAGAATTTTAAAGTAGCAATTATTGGAGAAATGGATATGGACGCGGCTAAATATATTTGGATGAATGGCAAATTTGTTGGATGGGATGACGCGAAGGTTCACGTTTTGTCGCACACTTTGCATTATGGTAACGGTGTAATTGAGGGAACAAAAGCGTATAGAACTGCTAAAGGTTACGCTATTTTTCGTCTGAATGACCACACCAAAAGATTAAAAGAGTCTGCAAAAATGACTCTTATGGATATCCCTTACACTGTTGAGGAGTTAAATGAGGCTCAGTTAGAGCTGCTTAGAAAAAATGATTTTAAAGGCGAAAATATATATATCCGCCCTTTTGCATTTTTGGGGTATGGCGTTATGGGTGTTTATCATAAACATGCGCCCGTTGAGACCGCTATAGCTGCATGGGAGTGGGGCGCTTATCTTGGCGAAGAGGGTATGAAAAAAGGCATAAAGCTTAAAATCGTATCTATGACTAGACCTGCCAATACTTCAAATATGGGTAAAGCGAAGGCTGTTGCAAACTACCTAAATTCTCAAATGGCAAAGTATGAAGCGATTGATTGCGGATATGAGGAAGCACTTCTGCTGGATGATCAGGGGTATGTTGCAGAAGCAAGCGGTGCCAGCTTTTTTATGGTAAAAAACGGCGTGCTTATTACTCCTCCAAATGATAACTCTCTAGAGTCAATTACTCAAAAAACTACAATTGAACTAGCTACCGATATGGGCATAAAAGTTGAGCGCCGCCGTATTTCAAGAGAAGATGTTTATACTGCAGATGAAGCATTCCTAACAGGAACTGCTGCTGAAATCACTCCTGTTCGCCATGTTGACGGCAGAGACATAGGATGCGGTGCACGCGGTGAAATGACAGAGAAATTGCAAAGCAAATATTTTGATGTAGTTTTTGGCAGAGATAAAAAATATGAGCACTATTTGACGTATATTAACTAAATCAAGGAAATAGAAAAAAATGAAGGACAATATAACAATGGCATCAGATATGAATGACTATTTCAATAAGAAAAAGAGCGAAGATAGTAATTTTGGAAAAAAATCAACCGGTGAAAATAGCGGCGGAGGCGGCGGTGGAAACGGTCCTCAAATGCCAAAAATAGATTTCAATTTCGGTGGAGGAAAAGCCGGAGTTTTCTATTTTATAATTGCAATTGTTATTATTTTAATTTTAGCGAAGCCATTTACAATAATTGAAGAGGGAGAACGCGGTATTTTAAGCACTAACGGTAAATATCAAGACCAAGCACTTCTTCCGGGACTGCATTTTATTCTTCCTGTTATTCAAAAAGTATTCATAGTAGATACAAAAGTTCGTATTATTAACTATGCATCTAGTGTTGAAGCGGGTGGCGGCACTGCTGCATCGGGAATAAACGCAAAACCAGCTATTACCGTTCTTGATAAGCGCGGACTTCCTGTTTCTATTGAACTAACTGTTCAGTACAGACTAAACGCTCAGTTTGCGGCTCAGACAATATCAAACTGGGGATTTAGCTGGGAAGATAAAATTATAAATCCTGTTGTAAGAGATGTTGTTCGTAACGTCGTCGGTAAATATGATGCAGAAGTTCTTCCGCAGATGAGAGACAATATAGCCGCTGATATAGAAGTTGGAATAAGAAAGAGTGTGGCAGGTTTACAGAATGCTCCTGCTGATTTGCAGTCGGTTCAACTTCGTGAAATTTTGCTTCCTCCAAAAGTAAAAGAGCAGATAGAAAATGTTCAAATAGCAAAACAACAAGTTCAAAAAGCCGAACAAGATGTACAGCGTGCTGAACAAGAGGCGCTTAGACGTGCAGCAGAGTCAAGAGGTATTGCAGAAAAGGCTAGAATTGAAGCTCAAGGTTTGGCGGATGCAATCACGATTGATGCAGATGCAAAATCAAAAGCTAACTACCTAATCTCAAAATCACTGACTAGTCAGCTGTTACAGCTAGAGCAGATTCATGTTCAAGGCAAATTTAATGATGCTCTCAAAGAGAATAAAGACGCTAAAATTTTCTTAACACCTGGCGGTTCAACTCCAAATATTTGGGTTGACATGAAAGATGCTAAGCAAAGAACTTCAACTTCTACTGCTGAGTAAACAAAGAGATGCAAGAGATAATAGATAAAATTGACTGGCAAAAAATTTCCCTTTTGCCGGTAATCGTTCAAGACAGCGCAAATCAAGAAGTTTTGATGATGGCTTATATGAACAAAGAGGCGCTCTCCCTCTCACTCTCAACCAGAATTGCACACTACTTCTCTCGCTCTAAACAACGGATTTGGAAAAAAGGCGAGAGCAGCGGCCACACACAACAAATTAGCTCCTTTAATATAGATTGCGATAACGATACACTTCTAATAAAAGTCGTGCAAAACGGAGTGGCATGTCATACAGGAAGACGCTCATGCTTTTTTACCGAGTTGGAATCAGGTGAAATAAATAGTGAAGTTGAAGTAAGCAGTGAAGCACTTTACGGTGTTATTGACACCCTTTATCACACAATACAAGAGCGCAAATATGCAGACCCAAGCACTTCATGGACGGCAAAACTTTTAAGCAAAGGCGACAATACAATTTTAAAAAAGATTGTAGAAGAGGCTGGTGAGTTTAGTTTTGCCTACAAAGACAATGATGAACATGAGATAATTTATGAAGCAGCAGATTTGACGTATCACGTTCTTGTGGCGCTTGCGGCAAAAAATATCTCCCCTGATAGAGTTAAGCAAGAGTTGGCTCGTAGATTTGACATGAGCGGAATAGTTGAAAAAAATTCAAGAGACAGCTAAAAAATAATGGTAGCAGTTACTAAATTTATAAAAGAGTTAATAATTTATGACTATATTTTATTTGGCAGTTTATTAACGCTATTTATTATTTTTGTTATACTCGGAATAGTTCTTCGCCGTAAAACTTTTCTGGCAGTTTTTCTTGTGCTGTTTGCATTTATCACTCTCGTCGCAGGCTCAACTTTTGGTTATATAGCAATGCACCAATATCTTTTTAAAAATCAAACTACTATCATAAGTCAAAAAAAACTCTCATTTACAAAAGCTGTGGTTGTTTATGGAACTCTGAAAAATACGTCAGATAGAGATTTTAAAAGTTGTAAAATAACCGTAAGCGCTTATAAGGTAGGTGGCAATAAAATAAAAAATTATTTATTTAAGTTTAAGCCGATTAATAAAATGTCGATAATTGAGAGTGATATTTTAAAAGGGCATGAGCGCGAAATTAAGTTTATAATTGAGCCGTTTACGTATGCAAATGATTACAATATTTCTCTAGGAGCAAATTGTAAATGAGTACACTATTTAATTATTGGCACTATATAGTTTTATCTGTTTTGCTGCTGATTTTCATAGGTGCTGCAGTAGCTGTTCTTAAACAAGAAGATTCAAAACAAAAATATCAGATAGTTCTTCTGTTTTTTATAATATTTATAGTTATGTCCGGCATTGGTATAGTCACGGTAGACAAATATACAAAAGTGGCAAAACTATATAAACTGGAAAATAAAAGAAATTTAAACAGTGAAAAAATCATGTATAGCGGTGTGGTTAGAAATGAGGGGGATTATGAGATTGGCGAGGTTGTTTTTGAGATAAAATTAGTTAACGGCGGCAGTGATACCGGCAGTGTAAAAGCCGGTATGTTTTTTAAGCCGAGCGGTTTTTCCGGTCTTTTTTCAAGCGGAGTAAGGCCTCAACAGATAACGCAAACGTTTGTAGTAGCAAAAAATTTAAAACCTAGGGAGAGCATGGACTTTATAGTCTATTTGGAATACCCGCCATACTTTAGAAGCGTTTCTCATTTCTCAAAACTTTATGCGCATTAATATTTAAGTTTTAATGGTTTTAGCGCCATGTTTATCTTTTTAATTTGGCTTTTTTTGTCTCTACACCAATCAGGTGCCAAAAGAGAGCTGTCGTCTATCCCTGCCGTAACCCTTTGAACAGAGACATTTGAGGGCTTCATCAGTAGAGATTTTATTAGTACATGTAGATAAATATCCTCGGTTATAGGAGTAAAAGCTCCTCTTAGAAAATCATTCGCAAGGGCAGTTTTTTTAACTACATAGAGCGGATGGTACTTTACGGAGTCTATGCCCCATTCATACGCCTCTCTTGCAGTTTCTAGCATCATCTCTTGGGTCTCATCAGGCAGACCGAAAATAAGATGTCCGCATACGTTTAAGCCTTTTGCTTTTGCTTTTAAAATCCACTCTTTTATGTTTGCGCTGTTATGCCCGCGATTGATTTTTTTTAGGGTTTCGTCATAAACAGATTGGATTCCAAACTCAATCCATATCTCTTTTGTAAGATTGAGTTTTGCAAGATACTCTAGCGTCTCCTCGGTTATACTGTCTGAGCGTGTGCCGATGCTGAGTCCGACAACATTATCGAATGAGAGAGCCTTTTCATAGAGAGCTTTGAGCGTTTCAAACGGGGCGTATGTGTTGGTAAAGGATTGAAAGTAGACTATAAATTTCTCTGCCCCATACTCTTCGCGCTGTCTTTTGCTGATTGCATTAAACTGCATCTCTAACTGTTTGAGCTGTTTGTCCAGATTTGGATTTGTTTTTGAGTTGAGATTTAGGTAAAAACCCTTTAGTTCTTGGGTTTGACCGGTACTTGCGCTAAAAGAGTCGTTTTCGCAAAATGTACATCCACCCTTGGCCACCGTCCCGTCTATATTTGGACATGTAAAGCCTGATATGTTGATGCCGACTTTGTAAACTTTGCAGCCGAATTTATTTTTTAAGTAGCTGCCAAAGGTGTAAATTTGTTCCATTAAACTATATATTTTCCTGTAAAACAAGCGGTACAGTAGTTGTCTTCTTTAGCATTTACGCTTCTTAAAAGTGATGCCTCATCAAGATATGCCAATGAGTCCGCTTCGATAAATTTGCATATATCGTCAAGGCTCATATTTGCAGCGATTAGTTTATCTTTGTCAGGCGTGTCAACACCGTAAAAACATGGGTCAGTTGTCGGAGGAGAAGATACTCTCATATGAACTTCGCTTGCTCCAGCTTCTTTTAGCATTCTAACAATTCTTTTTGAGGTTGTTCCGCGGACTATCGAGTCATCGACGACAATCACTCTTTTGCCTTTTATGATATCCGTCATTGGTGAGAGTTTCATCTTAACTTTTAGGTCTCTCATCTCCTGCGTCGGCTCAATAAATGTTCTTCCGATGTAATGATTTCTCATTATTCCCATCTCATAAGGGATACCGCTCTCTTGAGCGTAGCCGATAGCAGCAGGGACACCGCCGTCTGGAACAGGGATAACCATGTCTGCTTCAACTGGTTTTATGCGTGCTAATTCTATGCCCATATTTTTTCTATTTTGATACACGCTTTGGCCAAATACTTTTGAATCAGGTCTTGCAAAATATACATATTCAAAGATGCAGTGTTTTGGAGTAGGTTCAAAAACTTTTATGCTCTCGGGCTCTTTGTCTTCATCAAATACTAAAAGCTCACCCGGTTCAACATCTCTTATAAACTCTGCCCCAACAAGGTCAAATGCACATGTTTCACTTGCAACGATATAGCCGCCGCTAGGAAGTTTTCCAAGACTGAGTGGGCGAAAGCCAAAACGGTCACGCATAGCAAACATTTTTGTTCTGCTTAAAAACACAAGTGAAAACGCACCCTCTATTCTCTGAACGGCATCTATAATTCTGTCTAGTAACTTCTCTTTTTTACTTTTAGCGATAAGATGAATAAGATTTTCGGTATCCATAAAAGTTTGAAAAATTGCGCCATTTTCAATAAGTTTGTTACGAATTTCCTCGGCATTAGTAAGATTTCCGTTGTGAACAATTGCCATCTCTCCTAAATCATATCTAGCAAAAACCGGCTGAGCATCGAGGATAGAGTCATCTCCTGCAGTTGAGTAGCGAGTATGACCGATGGCACTTGAGCCTTTTAGGGTTTCAAGTTTTTTCTCATCAAATACGCGCATAACTAAACCGCGCTTTTTGATTGTTTGAAGTTTTGTGCCATCTGAAGAGCTTATTCCGGCTGCTTCTTGGCCACGATGCTGAAGTGCATGTAGTGAAAAATAAGCTAGCCTAGAAGCCTCTTTATTACCATAGATTCCTACAACCGCACACTTTTCATTAACATCTTCTAGCACATTTTTCTCCTCGAGAATATTTAATGGAATTATACTAAAATCAAATTAAAATAAAGTTGATTTAAACTTCTAGACAGTCACTTATAGAGTAAAGTCCAGCCTCTTTTTCAGCCAGCCACGAAGCAGCCCTCAGGGCACCCTTGCTAAATGTATTTCTTGAAGTTGCCGTATGATTTAGCTCTATAAATTCGCCATCATTATAAAAACCGACTGTATGACGGCCGACTATATCACCGCCGCGAAGTGCCATAACAGCAATCTCATCTTGGCTTCTCTCGCCGATATTTCCGTCTCTGCCGCTTATACGAACTTTATCTAGAGTTAATCCACGACCTCGTGCGCACGACTCGCCCAGAGTAAGAGCAGTTCCGCTTGGAGCATCTTTTTTATGTCTATGGTGCATCTCTACTATCTCTATATCAAAGCCATCAAGAGCTGCTGCTGCTTGGTATACTAGTTTGTTTAAAAGAGCTACGCCCAAAGACATGTTTGTAGCATAGAGTATAGGCATATTTTCACTAGCCTGTTTTAAAAGATTTAGTTGATGAGCACTCAATCCTGTTGTTCCGATAACTAAAGGTTTTGGTGTTTTTATTGCCGCTTCAAGAAGGGCTTCACAAGCCTCTGGAAGTGAAAAATCTATAACGATATCACATCCGTTTAAAAATGATTTCATATCAGTAGTGACTAGTACCGAAGGGTCTATTGAGAAATTCAGCGAATTTCTTACAAATACCGAACTTAGACTTATGCCGTCCGCTGCTTTTAAATCATCAATAAGAAGTTTTCCGACTCTGCCGTTCGCACCAAAAATACCAACTCTAACCATCTATTTTTCCTTTAATTTATTATAATGCTAATGATTTAACAGCTCATCAACGTATGAGATTGCCTGCAGTGCTGCAACGGCTCCATCTCCAGCAGCGCTAACCACCTGCTTTGGAGCTGCGATACGCATATCACCTGCCGCAAAAAGTCCTTTTACTGATGTTTTCATGCTTATGTCAACTATAACTTCACCGGCTTTGTTAACGTCGCACAGGAAACTTCCATCTTCTTGAATCAGAGTTTGATTGTTTACATCATTTCCAACGAATGTAAAGACACCGGGAACTTTAATATCGCGGATTTCTCCCTCGGCATTTTTAACAAGGATACCGACAACTCCCATGTTGTCACCATATACTTCGGTTGGCGATGAGTTTAATATTAGTTCAATATTCGCAGTTCTTTTTACCCTAGCCACCGTATTTGGAGCTGAGCGAAAAGTGTCACGTCTGTGAATTAGGTAAACTTTAGAACATATTTTAGCAAGGTAAAGAGCTTCTTCAAGCGCCGTATCGCCGCCGCCTACAACTGCCACCTCTTTTCCTTTGTAGAAAAAGCCATCACACGTTGCACAGGTGCTAACGCCTTTGCCTATAAGTTCTGTTTCGCCTTTAAAGCCTGCGCGCCTCGGGGATGAACCGGTACAAACAATAACGCTATGCGCTTGTGCATACGAGCCGTCTGTTTTGTGGATTTTAAAAACATTGCCATCTTTGCTGACGCGTTTTACTTCACTCATGTCATGCTTAAGACCAAATTTTTGGCACTGCTCAGGCCACGGCATCATAAGATCCATACCGCTGATTTCACCCGTTACTCCAGGGTAATTTTCTATCTCGCTGCTTGAGGTGATTTGACCCCCAGGCATACCTTTTTCAAACATAACTACATTCTCTAAACCGCCGCGTGTTGTGTAAAGTCCCGCAGTGAGCCCAGCTGGTCCACCGCCTATAATTGCGCAATCCAAAATCATGAAAATACCTTTTTATAAATCTATTATTTTGTTTGATAACTTATTCAAATTATCCAGTTTTCATATGATACTATCTTGTTTATAAATAGTCTCTTTGGTTTTGTTTGTAAAAAAAATAGAGGGGATTTTGATAGTAATTAAATCTTTGGATAAAATTTATGAGTGAAGTTAAGCAAAAGCGACAGCTACGATAGCTGCGCCAAATGCTATTTTCTGTTTTTAACTACGCTAAAAGAGCGTTTATTTTTTCTGCTAGAGCAGCTTTAGATTGTGCTCCAACAACTTGGTCTACCATTTTTCCGTCTTTAAAGAACATAATGGTAGGAATAGAACGGATACCGAATTTAACAGCAATATCTTGCTCTTCGTCTGTATTTACTTTACAGATTTTTGCTTTGCCGTCGTAGTCATTTGCAAGCTCTTCTATTACAGGAGCAATCATACGACAAGGTCCACACCATGGAGCCCAGAAATCTACTAACGAAACGCCTTCTTTTAAAGTTGCTTCAAAATCTGAGCTAGTTAATTCTATATATTTTCCCATCATTATTCCTTCTTAATTTTAAGTTCACACATTATACAAGTCTAACTCTTTAAAATTGCTTTATATCGAATCTACTAAAATTTTATAAATTTTTTCTGCCTTTTGTTGTAGAAAACACACTCGCTGTAACCGACACTTTTAGCCATCTCTATAGCCTCATCGCTGTACAGTCCAACCTGCTCAGGTTTGTGAGCATCAGAGGCAAAAGTTATTGGAATATCCAGTTTTTTAATCTCTTTTAAAAGCGCTAAAGATGGGTATGCTTCACCAATCGGTTTTCTAAATCCCGCAACGTTTATCTCAATCGACATATCGGCTTCTTTTATGGCAAGAAGAGCATTTTTTGCCATATCGTTTATATCTTTGTTTGGCATATATTTAAAAATTTTTATAAGGTCAAGATGACCTACGATATCAAAAAGCCTGCTGTTGGCCATCTCTTCTATCGCATTGAAATATTTTTGCCAAATCTCATCTATGTTTTGGTCTTTATAGTTTCCAATGAACTCAGGGTTGTCAAATCCCCACTCTTCTATGAAGTGCACAGAACCTATCAGATAATCAACATTAGAATTTAAAACTCTCTCATCCATATAGCCTCTAAGATAGTCAACCTCATAACCTAAAAGTATCTCTATTTTATCTTTATATCTCTCTTTTGCATCCAATACACTAATCTCATACTCTCTCATCTGCTCAAAGCTTATGCGGTATTTTTCATCAAAATTCATCGGCGCATGCTCGGAAAACCCAAAATATTTTATGCCGCACACAATCGCTTTTTCTATATATTGTGATATTTCGCCCTCGGCATGATTACAAAGTTTTGTGTGGTTATGTAAATCAACTATCATTAAATTAAGTTCTCGCATTTATATTATTTTATGATATTATAGTGACAAAAAAATAAATTTAGCGAATTTTATAGATGGAGAAGTTTTTATGACTCAAGAAGAACTTGACGCTTTAATGAGTGGGGATATTGAAGATTTAGAATCTTTAAGTGATGATGAAGTGAATGATGATTTGGAAGTAGAGGGTGCGGATTCTGAAGAAGATTTTGCATACGAATTTGAAGAGGATGCTAAGCCGCCTAAAGACGACGATAAGCCTGTCGGTTACAGCAAAGAGACTGCCTACCATTGGCCGTTGCCTGCAACCAATGAAAATAAGATGGTTCATCAGCTTGACGATGTTACAAAAGAGAGTGAAGAAAAAGCCAGTGAAATTTTTGATATTATTGAAAAAATCAGCAATGAGCTGATGGCAAAAGAAGAAACAGCAAAAAATATTATTGAAGTTCTAAAAAGTAACATTAAGCTTTTTACAACACTGAGTGAAAAATTTTCAGATGTAGAAGCTTTTAAAGTACAGCTAGAAAAAAATGTTACTGCATTAGATGAAACAAAAAAAGCATTAGAGACGCTTCAATCAAGCGGTGATGCAATAATGAGTGTTATGGATATTATGCAGTATCAAGATATTCATCGTCAAAAGATTGAGCGAGTTATAAATGTTATGCGCGCACTTTCTAACTATATGAACTCTCTTTTTGAAGGTCGTATCGATGATGAAAAAAGAGTCTCTTCCGCACAGCATATTGTCGGCGACACACATAATGAATTAGCCTCTAATGAAGATATAGAAGCTCTTCTGGCACAATTTGGAAAATGATGCAGAAGGTTGAGTTACTCTCTCCTGCTGGAACGCTGGAAAAATTAAAAATTGCTATTGACTTTGGAGCTGATGCCGTATATGGCGGTGTTAGCCACTTCTCTCTTCGCATCCGCTCCGGCAAAGAGTTTAGTATGGATGAGTTTGCAGAGGGGATTGAGTATGCCCACTCCCGCGGCAAAAAAGTATATGCGACGCTAAACGGATTTCCTTTTAACTCTCAGCTAAATCTCTTAAAAAAACATATTTTAGCTATGGCGGATTTGGGACCTGATGCCTTTATAGTAGCAACTCCCGGTGTGCTTAAACTCTGTCATGATTTAGTTCCTCATATGCCTCTTCACCTTTCGACGCAAGCAAATGTAATGAATGTGCTTGATGCAAAGGTTTATTGTGACATGGGGGCAACCCGCATAATAACGGCAAGAGAGATATCACTAAGAGATTTGATAGAGATAAAAAAAGAGCTTCCTGATTTGGAGCTTGAAGTATTTGTTCACGGCTCAATGTGTTTTGCATACAGCGGCAGATGTCTTATCTCAACTCTTCAGAGCGGACGTGTGCCAAACCGCGGAAGCTGTGCGAATGATTGCAGATTTCCTTATGAAATGTACGCTGCAAATCCAGAAACAGGAACGCTATTTAGACTTGAAGAGGAAGAGGGTGTCGGAACTTACATTATGAACTCAAAAGACCTCAATTTGGCTTCACATGTAAAAGAGATTTTAGACAGCGGCGCGGTAAATTCTCTCAAAATTGAGGGGCGTACAAAAACCGCTTACTATGCGGCAGTAACGGCAAAAGCTTACAGAATGGCGATTGATGATTACTATGAGGGCATAAATGAGGTAGAGAAGTATCAATATGAACTTCAATCTCTTCAAAATCGCGGATATACGGATGCTTATCTTATCTCAAGACCGTTTGAGAAACATGATACGCAGAGTCTTGACTTTACAATGCAGTTGGGTACCCATCAGGTTAGCGGAGTCGTAGATGAAGAGGGTACACATTTTTTATGCAAGTACAAAACCCTGCCAAATGATGAGCTTGAAATAGTCGCTCCGCTTGGCTCCGTCATAGAAATTATGGATAACGAGATAGGCACGACTTACGAGCGCGACGGAAAAATTTATATGAAGCTAAAGCAGCTTCTAGCACGAAATAAAAAAGTCTGGGATGAGGTGCATAGCGGAAATATAAATCCTATAATGCTCCCTCTAAAGCTTCCTCCGTATACTTTTTTGAGAATTCCGGCGCATCCTGATATGGTGACTTATCAGAAAGCTTAACAAGCTTTGTATAGTTTAAAAAGCTATGATATAATCGCCCATCAAAAAAAAGGAAGATAAATAGATGAAATTTGTTTCAATTATAATAGGCAGTAAAAGTGATTATGAGATAATGAAGTCTTGTTCAGATACGCTAGAGGCGTTCGGCGTTTTGTATGAAATGATTATTTCCTCAGCCCATCGCTCCCCTGAGAGAACAAAAGATTATATTGCCAAAGCAGAGAAAAAAGGCGCTCAGGTTTTTATAGCAGCTGCTGGAATGGCTGCGCACTTAGCCGGTGTTTTATCTTCTAAAACTGTTAAGCCGATTATCGGTGTTCCAATGAGCGCATCTGCTCTTAGCGGGATTGACGCTCTCCTCTCAACAGTTCAAATGCCTGCCGGAATGCCGGTTGCTACTGTTGCGATAGGAAAAGCAGGAGCGATAAACTCGGCTTATTTGGCTATGCAGATACTTGCACTTGATAATGAAGAGCTTACTATCAAACTAAAAGAAGACCGTATCGCAAAAGCTAAAAAAGTAGAGATGGATTCGTTGGAGATAGAGACTATTATCTAAATAGTAGTTTTATAAAAAGGGTTTAAGATGAAGTGGATGAGCGACGAAGAGTATATGCAACTTACAGGGCTGGACATATCGGCTATTGATGATTTGGCTGATAGAGGAAAGCTTACCCTTAAAGTAGAAGACGGCATTAGATATATTGACCCGTCCAAAGGCTCACAAGCAGTAGTTCCTGCTCAGCTTAAAGAACTCTCCGCTCATAATACCAAAGAGATGTTGGTTCAGCCGCAGTTTGTCGAAAAAACAATAGGCACCATCATAAACCTCCACGAAAAAGTGCTTGATGCAAAAGAGGAAGTCCTTGCCGCTGTAAGGGTTGAAAATGAGTTCTTAAGAGAGGCTCTTGGCTCTTTGCAGGAGCTTTACGATGAAGATAGAAAAACCATACACACGCTTCAAGAACAGTTAAAGCTTTCACAGCAAGAAGTTGAATTTATGAGAAGAAAATACAAACTTATGTGGAACAAAGCTATTGACGAGCACACAGATAAGTAAGCATTTTCAGAGATGACGATTGATGAGGCTTGTGTCGGCTGTATAATAAACCAGAGCGTTAAGGTCGCAAATGCCATCCACGCCTCTGCATCACTTGCAGATGAGTTGAAATCCACTGTTACAAAGATGAGCGAAACTTTCTCCTACAATGACGCTCCTCCCGAAATCGCCTCTTATGTGTATGAAAAAATGGCGCTTATTGCCAATAAAGCAGACCTTTATGATGAAGTTAAAGAACTCTCAACAAAAAAAGCCCTCTCTTTCGTTCCGCTCTTAGAAAAAGAGCTCTCAAACTCCAAAGATAAACTTTTAACTGCCACAAAAATTGCAATAGCAGGAAATGTTATAGACCTTGCCGCAGAGGTTGAGTTTGACTTGGAGGAGGAGCTTGAGAAGATATTTCACACCGAGTTTGCGCATGATGATTTTGCTCTGTTTGAAGAAAAATTAAACAGTGCAAAGAATGTTTTAGTTATCGGCGACAATGTCGGAGAGCATATTTTTGACTACATGTTGATTGAAACGTTGAGCAAACTCTACCCCGAGACTAAATTTTTCTATATGGTCAGAGGCAATCCAATCATAAACGATGTAACCATGAAAGAGGCGATAGAAGCAGGGTTTGAGAAGATTTGCGAAGTGGTTGACAGCGGAGTAAATACACCGGGATTTACTTATTATCGAGCAAATTCCTACTCAAAAGAGCTTTTTGACAGCGCTGATTTGGTTATAAGCAAAGGGATGGGAAATTATGAGTGTATGAGCCCATCGCATAGACGTGATATCTGTTTTTTGCTAAAGGTAAAGTGCGGTGTCGTTGCAGCTTCGCTTAAAAAAGAGGTTGGCGATATAATCTGCAAAATGGTTTAAAAAGTTCAATAAATCTAGATTGCTTCGTCGCTTTTCTCCTCGCAATGACGGTCATTGCGAACGGAGTGAAGCAATCTAAAAAGAGGGATGAAAGAGTTTTACTCAAACACCATTAGCGCATATCCGTTGTTTTGGTAGGAAATAGTTTCTATAAAGCTGTTTGGCGATATTTTTACAGATGGAATCACGTCGCTCTCATCAATAGTGTTTGCATTTAGACTCATGGCGCAAACAAATATTTCTACGCCCTTTTTTGCTAATTTTACAAGTTGCTTTTGAGATAAATCAATTGAAGCCAAATCCTTCTCATTTAAAATTATCTCATCATAATTTTTTGAAACTATTGGAGCGCAGCCTCCATGTATGGTCATGGCAAACTTTGTCGTATTGCCGTTTTTCTCAATCATATCCATAGTTCTCTCAACCAACACCATACGACTCGCTACATACTGCATGTCGTTTGAGTTGCAGTTAAAAACCGCTTTGTACTCTTGTGCATGCAGGGTTGCAACAACAATAGAGAAAATAAAAAGTATATGTTTCATAGAACCAACTTCCATAATAAAATATAGGTGTATTATAATAGGTAATTTTTAAAATAAACTAAACAAATAAAAAAGCAGCCTCGTCTTTTTGAATTGAAGTCTCTGATTAAATCAAGATTAGATTGCCGCACCTCTTGTAGAGGCTCGCAATGACGGTCATTGCGAGGAGTTTACGACGAAGCAATCTATGTTTGTTCAGAAAGTTAAATTATAAATTAAAGTTTTGCTTTGATATAATTGCGAAATTAAAAAATATTAGGGTGTATAGATGATAACTTTTAGCTCCATGTTACTTAAACTACAAGAATTTTGGATGAAACAGGGGTGTAACATCGTTCAGCCCTACGATATTCCGGCAGGAGCGGGAACATTTCATCCTGCTACTTTTTTGCGCTCACTAGACTCTACTCCATGGTCGGTTGCTTATGTGGCACCGTCTCGCCGTCCGACAGACGGAAGATACGGCGAAAATCCAAACCGTCTTGGAAGCTACTATCAGTTTCAGGCACTTATAAAACCATCACCTGACAATATCCAAGAGCTTTATTTAAAATCGTTAGAGTATCTTGGGCTTGATGTAAAAAATCATGATATCCGCTTTGTAGAAGACAATTGGGAGTCTCCGACACTCGGCGCATGGGGACTTGGCTGGGAAGTTTGGCTTAACGGTATGGAAGTCACTCAGTTTACCTACTTTCAGCAGGTAGGCGGCATAGAGTGCAATCCCGTCGCGGTTGAGATAACTTACGGAACAGAGAGACTTGCGATGTACTTGCAAGGCGTTGATACCGTTTTTGACATCGTTTGGGGCGAAAATGAGCATGGAAAAACACTCTACCGCGATGTTCACAAAGAGGCGGAGATAGAGTTTAGCAAGTACAACTTTGAAGTCGCCGACACAGCGATGCTTTTTCATGAGTTTAACGCAAAGAGTGAGGAGTGTTTAAAAACCATAAAAGCGGGACTTCCTCTTCCTGCGTACGACCTTTGTATGATGGCGGCAAACACTTTTAACGTGCTTGATGCAAGAAAAGCCATCAGCCAAACTGAACGCCAAAACTACATCCTAAAAATCCGTGAACTCTCAAAAGGGTGCGCGGAACTTTATAAATCGCAAGAAGTTGAAAGAAACAAGAGGGTTAAGGCGTAAAGATTATGTTTAAAATGGTAAATTAATGAGCTTAAATCTTTACTCAGCAAAAGCGGATATTTACCATAGTAACTCACAAAAAATACGAGTCTTAACGGAAAATTGGGTCAATGAATTTATATATTGTCCCAACTGCGGCAACAGTATATGTGAATATGAAAATAACAAACCTGTTGCTGATTTTTATTGCCATAAATGCAGTGAAGATTATGAACTCAAAAGTAAAAAAGACAAAATGGGTAAAAAAATTGTTGATGGCGCTTATGCCACGATGATTAAACGTCTACAAAGCGAATCAAATCCTAACTTCTTCTTTTTGAATTATGATAAAAACACTCTCGATATCTCTAATTTTATAGTTATTCCCAAACATTTTTTTATTCCAGAAATCATTGAAAAACGAAAACAGCTCTCTTTAACAGCTAAAAGAGCGGGTTGGGTAGGATGCAATATCCTTCTTGATACTATTCCAAATAGCGGTAAAATATTTTATGTCAAAGATTCCAAGATACAAAGTAAAGATAAAATTTTAGAAGAGTGGCATAAAACAAGTTTTTTAAAAGAGTCTCACAATATCAAATCCAAAGGTTGGATACTTGATATTTTAAAATGTATTGAAAAACTTGATAGAAAAGATTTTACGCTCCATGATATTTATCAATTTGAAACTTATCTTAAACTCAAACATCCAGATAACAATAATATTCAAGCAAAAATCAGGCAACAGCTTCAAGTATTAAGAGATAAAGAGTATTTAAGCTTTACGGCTCGCGGAAAATATAAAGTTAAATAGGATGTGCAATTTGAAAAATAGTATTGTAGATAAAAAATATATATTTGTAACATTTGAAGGGTTTACATTTCAGCCATATAGCGAGTCGGATGTGCCAGATATTGAGAATATGCAAGTAATTGGGTTTTCAGAAGGAAAAGATACAAAAGAAGCATTTAAAAACTTACTTCTTAATCAACAATATTTAAAAGATACTACATTTAATGAGGTAATAGCTTTTGAATTAGCCAGTGATAAACAAGATGTTTTTACTATACAAACATAAGAGTAGGTTTAAATATTGAACGAAACCCTAATAGGTCAAATTGACAAAATCCTTTTCGAGGAAGAAGCTTTTTTTATAGCCGTGCTAAAGAGTGGTGAGAAGATAAGCGGCTCATACTATGAGAGTGCGGTCTCACACTTAAAAGATAGTGCCATTACACTAAAAGGGCACTGGGAAGAGCATAAAAAACATGGTAAAACCTTTAAATTTGAGCATATAAAAGTAAACCAAAACGAGCTCTTTTTCTTTCTGAACAAAATTATAAAAGGGTTTACAAAAAAACTCTCTGCCGAGCTAATAGAGCATTTTGGAAATGAAAAACTCATAGATATTTTAGATAACGATATAGAAAAACTGCTTGAGTTTAGCGGTATCAAAGAGAAGCGTCTCAAAAAGATACAAACAAGCTGGAAAAAGTTTCGCTCCATGCGTGAGATAGGGGAATTTCTAAGCCCTTATGACGTATCTCCAGCGCTTCTTACCACCATTGCAACTGCGATGCGCGACGTTGATGAGCCTTGTGCAAAGATAAAAAACAATCCCTACATTTTAACCTCCATAAACTCCATAGGTTTCAAACGTGCTGATGAGCTCGCACTTAAGATGGGGGTGAGCCCAAACGACGAAAACCGCATAGGCTCGGCGATGGATTATGTTTTGCTCAACTATTGCGAGCAGCAAGGCAACTCGTGTGTCTCAAAAGAGATTTTATTTAGAGAGCTAAACGAGCTGCTTATGTTCAGCGACAAAAACCATCTTTACGAAGCAACGCTAATAGAGCGTGTAGCAGAGCAAAGCATAGTCCTTATGAAAAATAACCGCGTCTCTCCCTCTCGCCTTTACGATTCGGAAAAGTTTTTATATGATGAGTTTAAGAGAAGGGCGAAGTTAGACAACGGCGGTTTTGTAAAAGATTTGGATGAGTTTTTAAAAGATAAAGAGCTTCAGTTGGGAGAGCAGCAAAAAGAGGCGGTGAAGAAGATAAACGAGGGCGCGTCGATACTCTTTTTGGTCGGTTATGCGGGAACTGGAAAGAGCACTACATCCAGAACCATACTTGATTTGCTAAATACAAAATACGACAAAAAAGAGATAATGACCTGTGCATTAAGCGGCATAGCATCTCAGCGTATTGCCGACACGACCGGCTATGAGAGTGCGACTATCCAGTCTTTGCTAGTCAAGTTTGAAGATAGAGACGACTTTCCATTTTCGGTTGTTTTGATAGATGAAGCCTCGATGATAAACTCCTCTCTTTTTGCAAGACTTGTCTCAAAAATCAGCAAAAATGCTATCTTGATTATCGTAGGGGATGACGCGCAGCTTCCTCCTATCGGTGCGGGAAATGTTCTAAGCGATGTTTTGACATTGGAGCTGGCACCAATAGTAAAGCTTACAAAGATTTATAGGCAGAGCGAAGATAAAGCTTTAACGGTTATAGCAAACGAGATAAGAATAGGCAATGTGCCTGAGTATAGAAAAAGCTACGAAGATTTTGAGTTTATAGATGTAAATATAGAGAACTATTATGCTCGTAAAAATCAGCTATCTCAAAAAGAGTTACAGGATCTAAGAGAGGAGAACTCATCACAAATTGTTGTCGAGATTGCCCACAAAGTTGTAGAGTCCATAGAAAAGGCGAGATACAGGCTAAACAACAAGCAGATAAAAGAGTATCTGAACTATTTTCAGGTTATTACTCCAATGAAGGGCGGAACTCTCGGCTCAAACAACTTAAACTTGGTTTTGCAGGAGTACTTTAATCCAAACCCTAAAAAGTGCGTGAAAAAGGGCGGTGTAGAGTTTCGACTTATGGACAAGGTCGTTCACACCAAAAATGAAAATATGACTTCGTGGAGCGGCGAGGGATATAAAAGCGGCGAAGATTCGGCTCAGAGGCGCATATTTAACGGGATGAGCGGACTTCTTTTCAAGATAGAGGAGGAGGATGAACAAGCGTTCGTGTTTTACCCAAACGAAGATGTTGTGGTTGTTTACGAGTATGAGGAGCTAAAAAGCCATTTAATGCTCTCTTATGCGCTGACTATCCATAAAGTTCAAGGCATGGAGTATGACATAGTAGTTATTCCTATGACATTTTCCCACTATATTATGCACAATACAAAGCTCATTTATACAGCCGTTACGAGAGCAAAACACAAGTGCATTTTGATAGGCGAGAGCGGAGCTTTTGAGAGTGCATGTAAGAAGTTTGAAATAACGGCAAGAGATACCGTACTTTTGGAATTATGATTTTGTGCTAATGTATCATAAAGCTGTTAAAGATTATTAAAGCAAGTAGTAGTTATTATTAATAAATATTATTTTGTTAAGGTCTTAAAAAGGTTGTTTTATGTCAAAAAACCGAATATGGAAAAAAGATGATTTAGATGTAATAGATGTTGCTATGGCTGTTTTAAGCCCGACCGGCTCAATAGTGTTATTTAACAAGCGGTTTGGTGCAATTTTTGATGATAAGAGCAAAGAAATAAATGAAGAAAATTGGTTTGAGTTGTCATTATCTTCTCATGAAAAAGAGAGAGCTCTAAAGCTCTTTGAGCTTGGGATGTCAGGTGAAGAGTCTGCAATAGATGAACTTAAAAAGATGCAAATAGTAGAAAAGTACGGGGCAGATTTTATTACATGGGAGATTTCTGTACTTCGAAGTAAAAAAAATTTGATAGAAGGTGCTTTATGCATAGGCATAAACAGCACAAAACAGATGGAAGCGCAAAAGAGCTTAGTGACTGAAAGCGAAGAACAGCGAGCCCTTAACTCTATTTTAAGTGTTAGTTTAGAAAATATATCTTTAAAAGAGCAGTTAAAAAAAGCACTGAGCATACTTCTCTCTCTGTCATGGCTTACCATAAGAAATGCAGGCGGAATATTTTTAGTTGATAAAAAGAGCGATACGCTTGTATTGACCGTAGAGAACGGGCTTCATCCAGCTCTTTTGACTTTATGTGCAAGGGTGCCATTTGGTCACTGTTTGTGCGGACGCGCCGCTGCAACTAAAGAGATTCAGTATGCCGCATGTTTAGATAAACGACATGAAATCACATACGACGGCATTCAACCTCACGGACACTATAACATACCTATAATATCACAGGATAAGGTACTTGGAGTTATAGTCTTATATTTGACTCATGGACATAAAAGAGATGAGAGAGAGATTATGTTTCTTGGCAGTGTGGCAAATACTCTTGCAGGATTAATTGAACGCTACCATATCCAGGATGCTCTCTCTATAAGTTTGCAAAAGTTGGAACAGGCACAGCAGATTGCACATCTGGGAGGCTGGGAATGGGATATTACCGAGAATAAAATCTATTTTTCAGATGAAGCCATGAGTGTCATGGGGAGTGCCGCATTTCAAAGAATCATGAGTTTGGAAAAATTTATGGAGGTTATTTATCCTAATGATAGAGAAACTGTTCAAAAATCTGCCGAAGCAGGTCTTAGGGGAGAGGATTTTAGTCTTGATTACTGCATAGTGCAAAAAGACGGCTCTTTGCGAAGCATTCATACTCAAGCAAAAGCGGTATTTGACGCTGATGGGAAAGTAACGGGTGCTACGGGAACAATGCTAGATATTACAAAGCGTAAAGAGATGGAGAATAACCTCCGCTTATCTGCGACAGTTTTTGAAAACACTACAGAGGGCGTCATAATTACGGATGCCGCTGAGAATATAATATCTACAAATAAGGCTGTTTTTGATATTACAGGTTATGAAAATTATGAGATTATTCAAAAACCAATCTCGATTATTAAATCCGAGCGACATGATGATGAGTTCTACCGTGACATAAAAAAAACAGTCTCTAAAACAGGCAGTTGGCAGGGTGAGATTTGGAACAAACGAAAAAATGGCGAGATATATCCACAGTGGCTAAATATAAGTGTTGTTAAAAATGCAAATAAAGAGATATCCAACTACGTATGGGTATTTTCTGATATAAGCGCTATAAAAGAGTCGCAGCAAAAACTTGACCATCTTGCCCATCATGATCCTCTTACAGGTCTGCCGAACCGTTTACTTTTAGATGCGCGTATGACCCAGTCACTCTCAAGAGCCAGACGTAATAAAAGCAAAATAGCCGTTATGTCTTTGGATCTTGATCACTTTAAAAATGTAAACGATACGCTTGGGCATCCGGTCGGTGATCTGCTTCTTCAGGAGGTGTCACGCCGATTAAGCGACTGTGTCAGAGAAGAGGATACTGTATGCCGACAAGGCGGGGATGAGTTTATAGTTATACTTGAAGAGCTTCATGATTCACATTTTGCCAGCGACGTTGCTCAAAAGATTATTATCTCATTGGCACAGAAGTACAATCTTCAAGGGCATGATGTGTTTGTTACATGTAGTATCGGTATAAGTCTATATCCTGATGACAGTGAAGATATGACTACCTTGTTCAAGAACGCAGACAGTGCTCTTTATAAGGCTAAAGAGCAAGGACGTAATACATATCAGTACTATACGGATGAATTGACTATTAATGCAATGCAGAGAATGCATATGGAAAACGACTTGCGAAATGCTATAAAACGCAATGAATTGATAGTGTATTATCAACCACAAGTTGATCTCTATAGCGGACAGATTATAGGTATAGAGGCATTGGTTCGCTGGCAGCATCCTGAAAACGGGCTTATGCTGCCTGATGACTTTATTCCTCTTGCGGAGGAGACGGGGCATATTTTTCAAATCGGGGAATTTGTGCTGCGAAGTGCATGTAAGTTTTTAAAATCATGGATTGACAAAGGGCTTTCTAAAATTAAGATGTCCGTAAATATATCGGCAGTCGAGTTTAATCAAAAAAACTTTTTACGTACTGTAACAAACATACTTAATGAAACTGGGCTGGAGGGAGAGTATTTAGAACTTGAGATTACCGAGAGAACAGCCATGAAAGATGCACAAAACACCATAAATATTATGAGAGAACTTAGAAAAATCGGCGTCTCTTTTTCTATAGACGATTTTGGTACAGGTTACTCTTCTCTTAGCTATCTTAAAAAATTTCCTATAAGTAAAATAAAGATTGATAAATCATTTATCAGTAATATAACAACAGACTCTGAAGATGCTGCTATTTCACAAGCCGTTATTTCAATGTCTCACAGCATGCATCTAAAAACAGTTGCAGAAGGAGTAGAGACCCTTGAACAGCAGGAGTTTTTACGTTCACACCAATGTGATGAGATTCAGGGTCACCACTTCAGTTATCCTCTTCCTGAAGCTAAAATGGAAGAACTTTTAAGTAGCGGAAGTAAAATAGATATAACCAAACTTCAAAAAAAGGAAAAGGTTCTTTTAATAGTAGATGATAATAGAGTAATCAGCGATAAGCTTGAGCATATATTGCAAGTTGACGGGTATAAAATACTTCATGCATACACCTCTAAAGAAGCTCTTGATATAATGGCTATAAACAATGTGCATATCATTATCGTAGATCAGGATTTATCCCAAATGAGCGGTGTAGAGCTATTAAGAAAGGTTAGAAAGCAATATGCAAATACAATACGAATATTGCTTACTTCATACAATAACCCTGAAATTATTGCAAGAGCCGTTAATGAGAGTGCTGTGCATAAAATTATCCATAAATCACTCTCTAACGATGAGCAAATGCTTAAAGATATCAGGGCTGCTTTTATTTACGCTCAAGGTTTGGTATAAAGATTTTTATTTAAATAAAGGAGTTTTGACATGTCAATAGGAAATAAGCTAAAAATTGCTATTTGCGGCAAGAGCGGTCTAGTCGGTTCAAAGCTCGATGAGCTGTTTACGTCGCAGTACAACAGTGTTATCGGTGTGAAAATTCGTGACAATACATCCATAGAGGATGTCGCTGCGCAGATAGATAAGTGCGATATTTTAATCAACTTAAACGGCACTACCATCTTGGCTCCTTGGAGCGATGAGTACAAAAAAAAGCTATATAGCAGCCGTATAGATACAACAAGAAAATTGGTTGACGCCATTGCTGTTTGCAAAGAGAAACCGAAGCTTTTTTTGAGTGCTTCGGCGGTTGGAATTTATGAGTCAAATATACCGCATGACGACAACTCACAAAGGTATGAGAATGATTTTTTATCGCATCTTTGCAGAGATTGGGAAGCTGAGGCAAAAAAAGCCGAGATACTTGATGTCAGAGTCGTGCAGATGAGATTCGGGGTAATATTTTCCAAAGACGGCGGCGCGATGTCTAAGATATTGCCGCCCTTTAAGATGGGAATCGGCGGAAAACTAGGTGGCGGAGAGCAGATGGTCTCATGGATACATATAGAGGATTTGCTAAGAGCAATTTTGTTTATAATTAAAACCCCGGCAATCAGCGGTTCGGTAAATTTCACGTCACCATATCCTGTCTCAAACAAAGAGCAGACAAATATTTTAGGCAAAGTTTTAAACAGACCAACTTTTTTTGGTGTTCCTGCATTTATGATAAAGTTGGTTTTTGGAGATGGCGCTAGAGTGATTCTTGATTCAAAAGAGGTCTATCCTACAAAGCTGTTAGAAAACGGATTTGCGTTTTACTATGAAAAATTTGAAGATGCCATAAAAGAGATAGTAGAATAATTTTTAGGATTTGATTTAGTTTTTTATAAAGCTCAAAGTTGTACAATGGTTTGTTTGCTAAAAAAAGGAGTTGCTGTGCTAGATTCCATTTTGCTTAGAATTGCGAAAAACTCTATACTTTGTGAGTTTAATAGTTCATATAATTTTGATAAAAATAAGTTGTTGGAGAGCTACCCTTTCTTAAAAAAGGATGGTGCGTCATTTGTGACATTAAAGTATGATGACCATCTGCGTGGTTGCATTGGCTCCATAATCGCGCACCGTTCACTCCTTAATGATGTTGCTGCAAATGCCGTATCTGCCGCATTTCATGACCCAAGATTTCATCAGTTGCATGAAAACGAGCTCTCTAATATCTTTGTTGAGGTGTCCGTTCTTAGCGAACCTAAGCTTTTAGAGTATGAAGATTTTGATGATTTGCTTAAAAAGGTAGAGCCGTTTATTGACGGACTTATTTTAAAACATAATGGGCATCAAGGAACTTTTTTACCGCAAGTATGGGAGCAGCTCCCCTCAGTAAAAGAGTTTTTGGAACATCTTAGTATGAAAGCTGGTTTAAATCCCTCGGTTTACGCAGAGCACCCTACTATCTACAGATATAGAGTTGAAGCGATAGAGGGTAAATTTGATGAAATATTGCCGCTATAACAAAAAAATAATTTTTAAAAGATAGAGAATTCATAGGAGTAGAGTTATGAAACGTAATATGAGTGTGTCAGGCAGTTTTTATCCCAGAAGAGCAGTTGAGATAGAGAGATATTTTGAACACTTCAGCAAAATATATGATGAGAATTTTACTCTCCCAGATGTCAAAAGCAGAGCTGTTATAGTCCCTCATGCGGGATATATCTACTCCGGGTATACGGCAAATATCGCGTATAGAGTTTTGCAAAAAAGCGGAGTTAAAAAATTTGTTGTTATAGGACCATCACACAAAGTTGCTTTTAATGGGATCAGCCTTTGCGAATTTAGCAGCTATGATACCCCGTTTGGCAAGATTAACGCTATAGCGGATTTGGCTCCAAAACTAAAAGATAAATTTTCTATTTCGTGTATCAAGGATGCTCACGCTGAACATAGCACTGAGGTTCAGTTTCCTTTTTTAAAGCACTACATAGAGGATGTAAGTATCGTTGAGCTGGTGTATAGCTATGCAAATGCACACTACGTATCTGAGATAATAGATTTTATTTTAGAGCATGATGATATGGGAGTTATTATCAGCACCGATTTAAGCCATTTTTATAATCTAAATGAGGCGCACAGACTTGATAATATCTGCCTAGTAGCCATCGGAAAACTTGATGTCGGAATGCTTCACAACGGATGCGAGGCATGCGGAAACATCGGTGTTGAAGCAATGATTCTTAGTGCAAAAAAGCTTGGTCTGAGTGCTCATATACTTGATTATAGAACTAGTGCGGATGCAACAGATGACACAAGCAGAGTGGTCGGTTACACGAGCGCCTACTTTTCATGAAAAAATCAAACATATTTGACCTGATTCCGGAAACGTTAAAAGATGAGCTTTTTGAGGAGTTGATTTCAAAAGACGGTATAAAGATTGAGAGAATAGTCTCTCATGGGCACGTTACCTCAGAATTTGAGTGGTATGACCAAAGAAGAGATGAGTGGGTTATTTTACTTCAAGGCGAGGCTGTAATCTCTTTTTTAAATGAGGATGATGTTAGATTAAAAGCAGGAGATTATATAAATATACCTGCCCGTAAAAAACATAGAGTCTCTTGGACAAAGCCTAATGAGGATACTCTCTGGCTGGCTGTGCACTATTAATGTTGGCAATATATAAAATTAGGTAATATTGCAAACTTATTTTAAAAGGATTTATATTTTGCAACATTTCAGATTCTCTTTTATCTTTACATTTATAGGTTTGCTTATAGCCGGATGGTGGGGATATGGTTTGGGCGGCTGGATAAACGCTGTTAATTTAATATTTATAGCGGCAATCCTTGCTTTGATGGAGGTATCTCTCTCTTTTGATAACGCTGTCGTAAATGCTTCAATTCTCAAAACATGGGATGAGTATTGGAAGAAACTTTTCTTAACAGTCGGTATTTTAGTTGCGGTTTTTGGAATGAGACTTCTTTTCCCTCTTGTAATCGTAGCTCAAACGGCTGATTTGGGACTTTTGGAAGTTTGGGATTTAGCACTGAACAATCCTGCCGAGTATTCAAGCAATCTTATCGCACATCATGCTGAGATATCCGCATTTGGAGGGGTGTTTTTACTGCTTGTTTTTCTTAATTTTATGCTTGATGAGAACAAAAGCATTCACTGGTTTGAGTACCTTGAAGAGAAGTTGGGACTGCTTGGAAAAATTGAAGCTATCTCAATTTTTATCGCGATTGTAACATTAATGACTTTTCTCTCTTTTATTGAGCAAGAGAACAAATTAGTTGTTCTTATGGCGGGATTATGGGGAATTGTTATATATGTTGGAGTTGACATTATCGGTATTGTGTTAGAAAAAGAGGAGAGTGAGCCAGTAGTTGCGAATGTAATCAAAAAAGGAAGCATCGGCGGCTTTTTATACTTAGAAGTTTTAGACGCCTCTTTCTCTTTTGACGGCGTAATAGGTGCTTTTGCCATAACAAAAGATATCGTAATTATAATGGTTGGACTTGGTATCGGAGCGATGTTTGTAAGGTCTTTAACTATATATCTGGTAGAAAAAGAGACGCTTGACCAATATATCTATCTAGAACACGGTGCACACTATGCGATAGGTATTTTAGCTCTGATTATGCTTTTTGGTATGAATTTTCATATACCTGAAATATTTACGGGGCTTATCGGCATAGCTTTTATAGCATTGTCATTATGGTCTTCTGTTAAAAAAAATAGAGCTTCTTCTTAAAAAATATATGGGAAGCTCTACCGTTTCAAGTGTGAAATCAACTAGTAACTTAAATGTGCTATAATTCGACTCAAAAATTTTTAAAGGAATTTTAAATGACCCAAAGCGACCCGGACTCGCGTAGTTTTATCTTCACAGCCATAGGGATAGACCTATGACATTACTGATAATTTATCTTTCAATCGCCCTTTTTATATCGTTTATCTGTTCGATGCTTGAAGCAGTTTTACTCTCAAGTACCAACTCCTATGTTGAAAGTTTGTCTAAAGATCATAATGAAAATCTGGTCAATAAAATCAGAAGATTAAAAGCAGATATTGATAAACCAATCTCTTCTATTTTGACCGTAAACACTTTTGCCCACACTATGGGTGCAGCAGGTGTCGGCGCTCAAGCTCAGGTTGTTTTTGGAGATGAGTTGCAAACACTTATTGCTTTTATAGTAACGCTCTTAATTTTATATTTTTCAGAGATTATTCCTAAAACATACGGTGTTTTGTATTGGAAAAAATTGCTGATTCCCTCAGCACATATAATTTCTTTTTTAGTGATGATTACTACTCCTTTTACATGGATTTCGTCGTTTTTGACAAACTACATCTCAAAAAATAAAAAACATCAAAGCAATTTTTCGCGTGATGAGATTATGGCAGTTGTTGCAATGGGCGAAAAAGAGGGAACCATCCTTACTAAAGAGAGTGATTTGATTGAAAATCTTTTAAAGCTCAAAAACATAAAAGCAAAAGATATCATGACTCCAAGAAGTGTTGTTTTCGCCCTATCTGCAGAAACAACAATAGAAGAAGCAATTGAAGATGACCGTATGTATATTCACTCGCGCATCCCTATTTTTAGAGAGACACTTGATGATATCGTAGGTATTGTTTTTAACCAAAAAATTCTTGAAGAGAGCAATGAAGATAATGACAGTATTTCTTTAGAGAGTATCTCGCATGAAGTACATATGGTTTCTGAAAATCTTCCTGTTCCAAATCTTATTGACCAGTTTGTAAAACGAAAAACACATCTTTTTATAGTTTATGACAATTATGGGCAGACAGTAGGTGTTGTTACTCTTGAAGATGCGATTGAGACTCTTTTAGGAGTTGAGATTGTGGATGAGATGGATGAGATTGAAGATATGCAGGTTTTTGCAAAAGATAGAAGTAAAAAGTTTCAAGATCGCATGAAAGTTGAGAGAAAAAAACTTGAAAAAGCTAAAATCGTATAACTTCTTTAAATAAGGGAAATCATGGTTAAAGTAAGTGCGATTCAGATGCAAATGAGCGAAGATCAAGAGGCTAATGTTGACAAGGCTGAGAAGCTCGCCAGAGAGGCTGCGGCAAACGGCGCTCAAATCATACTTTTACCGGAACTTTTTGAGGGCTTTTACTTCTGCAAAGATATAGATGAAAAATATTTTTCATGGGCAAAAGAGAGAGAAGGCAACAAGCTTATAGAGCGATTTAGCAGCCTTGCTAAAGAGTTGCATGTCGTTATTTTGATTAGCTATTTTGAGAAGAGCAGTGAGGGTTATTTTAACTCTCTAGTCGTTGCAGATGCCAACGGTCAAATAATGGACAACTACCGTAAAACGCACATTCCCGATGGTCCCGGATATGAAGAGAAGTTCTACTTTAAACCTGGTAACACAGGTTTTAAGGTTTATGATACCGCTTACGCAAAAATAGGCGTCGGAATCTGCTGGGACCAATGGTTTTGCGAAACGGCAAGAGCTCTAACTCTAATGGGTGCAGAGATTATTTTTTATCCGACTGCAATTGGAAGTGAACCGGAAATCCATCTTGATTCAAAAGAGCACTGGCAGAGAGTTCAAATGGGACACGCTGCTACAAATACAGTTCCTGTTGTTGTAGCTAACCGTATCGGCGAAGAAAAAGGTGCGACATGTACTTTGAACTTTTACGGCTCATCTTTTATAACCGACTATACGGGTGCAAAAATCGCCGAAGCCTCAAGAGATAAAGAGGAGATAATCTACGGCGAGTTTGACATAGAGGACAACCAAAAGCAGAGACACTACTGGGGACTCATAAGAGATAGACGGCCAGAGATGTACAAAAATATCTGCTAGTTTGGAACTATTATTGCTCTAAAGAGTAAAATAATCCAATAAAGGTTAGAACATGGAGATTGTACTGCGCAATAATCTTATTCTTATCACTACGGAGTTTGACACATTAAATACCCCTTGGATGAGGGAGTTTCTGCACCATCACACCAGAGGTATGCTTTTTTTACCCAAATCAGTACTCGTTTTTAGAAATGAAACACTGACTGAGGTCAGAAAAGAGTTTTTAAGTAAATTGAGCCAGTATCACGCAGCAAAGTATGATTTTTCCCACGAATTTTTCTTGCGTTCAATGCTTAAATATGGAAACCAGCCTATAAAAATTGAACTGAACGAACTTCAAGAGCCAGAAAATATAAAGGTAAATCTCTATGCTTACAATAGAGATACTGTGCTGATTTCTCTTGAACGCCCGAACTCTTGGGTTATAAATTATCTCCGTTCGCAACTTGAAGTTTATGTCGAGAGAGGCACAGATGTCTCTTTGGTGGTTGATGTTTCTGATTACAGAGCAAAGGCTAGGCTTGAGAGAGCCCTAAATAAGCGCCACATTCTGCACTATCAAATCAACTACACATACGACAATCACTTTATAAGCAAGCTTTACAGCGATTTTGCAAGTTATAGTTTTGGCAATCTTTGCAAAGATGAAGAAGATAGAGAAAATAACTATTTTTACACGGTTTTGGAGTGTCCAATCGGGGCTAGTCAAGATGCTCTTAGAAAGAGTTATAAGAAACTTGCAAAAGCTTACCATCCAGACAAAATTGAGCATGAATCGCCATATATGATAAAACACTACACTCAAAAATTCCAACTTTTGCAAGAGGCTTATTCAGCACTTCGAAGTGCCAGCTAGGTTGTTTTATTATCCTTTTTAATGATATTATGTACATTATTTAACAAAAAAAGGAATTTCATGAAAACATCTCTTTTGATGTGGTTCGCTGTTGCCGCATTTATGACAGGCTGTGCTACAATGCAAAAAACCCAAACACATCAAACTCCTTCACCTGCAACACCGCAAACAAGTAAAACTTTAGTCGTAAAAGAGAACGAGCCTTCTGGCTTAAAACGAAAAGTGGCTATTGGACGTTTTACAAATGAAACTCGTTATGGTCAAAGTTTTTTTCTTGATCAAAACAATGACAAAATCGGCAAACAAGCAATGGACATACTTTCTTCGAAGTTATTCCAAACTGGCAAGTTCGTAATGCTTGAAAGAGCAGATTTGGCAAAAATTGAAAAAGAGTTGAAAATTGGCAAAGCCGGTGAATTAGATAACGCTGCAGACTACTTAATTTTAGGTTCTATTACCGAGCTTGGATATAAAGAAGTAAGCGACGTCGGTTTTTTTAGTCGTGTTAAAAAGCAAGAGATGTCAGCTAAAGTTCATATTCGCATAGTGGATGTCAGCAGCGCTCAAATCATATATTCCGAAGAAGGAAAAGGTGTAGTATTCAGTGAAGCCGGAACTGTAATGGGTGTTGGCGGCAAAGCCGGTTATGATGGACAATTAAATGATAAAGCTATTGAAGCGGCTATTTCTGACCTTGCTTCTAATATTATTGAAAATATGCTGGATAAACCTTGGAAAGGTTATATTTTAGGATTTGAAGATGGAAATCTTATAACTTCAGGCGGTAAAAGCCAAAACATCAAAGTCGGTGATAACTTTGATGTATTTCAAAAAGGCAAGCAAGTTAAAAATCCGCAAACAAATATGATGATTACATTGCCGGGTAAAAAGATTGGTTCCATATCAATAGAAGCAACGATGGGTGATACGCCAGAGACAGAAGTTTCACTTGCTTCTATTACGAATGGGGATTTGAAGCCATTTACAGCTTCTAAAAATTTCTCTGATTTATATATTCAAGTAGGAGGAAACAAATGAAATACAAATCGCTCATAAGCTTATTTTTGTTTATATTGGCACTAAGCGGATGTGGTTATAAAGAAGGAGTAGCTACTCCTGAGAAAAAATCATATCTTTATTTTACCGGTGACCTCAAAGATGTAAAAGTTGTTGTGGACAACAATGAAGGGTTCAGTGTTGAATCTGGGGCTAATCACAGGTATAAAATTAATTCCGGTAAGCATAAAGTAACGATATATCGTGGGGACAAGGTTATCCTCAATCGTGAAATTTTCGTTAGCGACGGCGTAGAAAAAGAGATAGAGGTTCAGCCGTGATAAAAATTGTAAAACAAGTTAAGTATATCGCCCCTGTAATAACAACTATTATTTTAGCGGGTTGTGGGGCACAGCAACCTAAGCCGCTCTATAACTATGCCGGTTATAGTGATAGTTATTATGCATATAAGAAAAACATGACGCCTGAATCGACTCTTCAATTAGAAAAATCAATAGAAGAAGCAATTAATGGCACACAAAATAGCAGATCTGGACGAGTTGCACCCGGTATGCATGCTAACTTGGGTTACTTATATTTAAAAGCAGGTAAGTTAAATGAGGCTATTGCCAGCTTTATTAAGGAGAAAACTGTTTATCCGGAGGCTGCGTTTTTTATGGATAAATTGATCAATAGAGTTAAAGCTGCAGAAGGAACAAAACAGTGAAACATATAAAATACCTTACAATTGTGTTATTAGGAATTTTGGTACTTTTTACCTCCGGTTGTGTGCCAAAAGCGAATGTTATTACAAAAGGTGAAAAATTTCCAAAAATGTATGACCAACAGCCACGGTCGTTGTTAATTTTACCTCCAATGAATGAAAGCACCGATGCTGAAGCTAAAGACTATTACATGACGACTGTTGAGATGCCTTTTGCACTCATGGGTTATTATGTTATGCCTGTTGAGATTGTTAGCGATGTAATGAAGCAAGAGGGTATTACAAATACAGAAATGTTGTATGACTTACCGCTCAATAAATTACAGGAATACTTCGGGGCTGATGCAGTTTTATATACCAGAATAAAAAAATGGGATACATCTTATATGGTTGTAGCTTCACAGCTTACAGTTTCAGTCGATTCAGAAATTGTGTCAACAAAAACTTCAGAGAAATTGTGGTCATATAACGGTACTGTTGTTCAAGATTTGACTAGCAGAAGCAATGGTGGCGGAGGTTTGGCTGAATTGATTATAAATATAGCAGCAACAGCTATCAATACTGCTGCGGCTGACTATGTCAAATATGCGCGTATTGCGAATTTTAGATTAATATCATCAGTTCCGGTAGGTCCTTATCATGAAATGCATATGAAAGATCAGGGTGTTCAGATTGTTGATCAAACTCCAGAAAAATAATAAATTTAGCTAAAAAAGTTTTCTATAAGTTCCTCTTGTTTTATATTTTTTAAGAGTGCCTCAAAGTCTTGTGAACAGTAGAGCGCCAACTTTTTTCCTTGGCATTGCAACAGCTCTTTAGAAAATCCTCTTTTTGAAAACAGAATTACTTGAGTCGGTTCGATGCCAAGTTTTTCACATTTATCTAAAAGTTTGTGCCACTCTTTCTTGTTCACTTTATGATTTGACCATTTGCACTCCGCCGCATAGACCTTTTCATCTTGTGTGATTGTGAGTATATCTATCTCAATGTTTGCGTCCCAGTAACTGCCTGAGCTTAAAATCTGCGAATCTCTAAGGTTGTAGTTTAGCAACACCTCAGAGAGCTCTTCAAAAACCAAACTTGTGTAGCTGTGTCGTCTAATCTCAAAATCTTTAAAAAAGTTATCATACTTACAATTTTTTATCTCTCTAGAGTGCGGAACGATAAAGTAGAACCAAAACCTTACAAAAGGGTGTGTAAAGAGAACTTTGTGAGATATTCTGTGTCTCGCCACTTCTCTTTTTAGTTTGCCGCTCGGGTTTAAACTTCTGGCGGGTTCCTCTCTTGAGAATTCTATTTGGATTAAACCTTTTTCCTGCAGAAAGTTAAGCGCACTTCCGCCGTTTGCATTGTTTAAACCCGCTCTGTTGAATGCTGAGAAAATCTTTCTGTCTCCTACCGCCAAAGCATGAAGAAGCCTTAAATTGTCACTGTTTTCAAGCGTCAGTTTTTCTATTTTTTTATTTATCTCTCCGTACTTTTCGAGTATAAGTTCTGTGATTAGGAAGTGCAAAGGTTTTGTGGTATCTATCTCCCAGCCAAGTCCGCCAAAGAGTGCAAAATACTCAATCTGCATCTCCATATCATCAGGATAATTTCTTAAATAAAATGAACGGAACTGTTCCAAAAGTCTGTTTTTTAACATGTACTTATTTTATCATAATTCGCTTCCCCATTTCAACATGTCAATCCCATACTTCTCCCTTATCTCTTGAGAATGCTCTGTCAGTTTTCTCATTTTTTGCTCATCTTCAAAATTTATAAGCGATAACTCTTTTCTGCTCTCTCTTGTAAAGCTTGAACAGTTTATGCTGATGCCCCTCACTTGCAATCTTTTGTAAATATCGGCTTCTCTAAAGAGCTCAAGACACAGAGAGTCAAACTTTTTTTCAGTAAACACTTCGCACAGACTTATGTTTTTATGCGATTTTTGATTCATCTCATAAGCAATACTTAGATGAAAAACCGTAGGGATAACATCAAGTTTTAAGATGGCAAAACTTAGATGACGGGCTAGTACATGTACTCTTCTTTTTAACTCAGTTCTATCATAAAGAGGGTCGAAAGTCCGTGAGATTCCTATGGATTTTCGTACATGTGTTGTCTGAATCTCATCGTCGCTCATCCCGCAAACTCTGGCGTACAACTCTTTTGCGTAAGGTCCCCACGACTCAACGGTTCCTCTTCTTCTTTGAAGCTCTCCGAGTGTGTGAATCTGCACACTCTGGAGCTTCTCTTTCATGCTTTTTCCTATTCCCGCAAATGCACCGACGGGAATCTTTTCTATAAAATTATCCAGCTCATGTGGATATACAATTTTGCAGCCAAAAGGCTTGGCGTTGGTTGTGGCTAGTTTTGCGATGTAGCGGGTTGGGGCAGCTCCGATTGAGACGGGAAGTTTTGTAACTTTTTGTATCTCTAAGCGCAAATCATCTATAAATCTAGGCACATCCTCATCCTCAATCCAGCCGCTTAAATCACCGTAAAATTCATCTATGCTTGCCTGTTCAACAAGTGGTATCTTTGTTTGCAAAAACTCGTGAAGCTCGTGAGAGAGTTTTTGGTAGAGTGACATGTCGGGAGCTTTTATGATGAGATGCGGACACAAACCCAGAGCCTCTTTTATGCTCATAGCAGTCTTTACGCCGTAAGCTCTTGCCTCGTAGCTTGAAGTGGTAAGTATGCCTCTCACTCTTCCGTCTTTATCTTTAAAAGCCTCTATGTCATCATCACTTTTGTCATAACTTTTATAAAAAGTAGGTACAAATGAACCAGAGTTCTCAAGATTCACGCTCTGGCATTTCGCCTCTTTGTTAAATATTTTTGTATCGCTCCGCCCGCCTATTGCAACAGGTTTACCATGGAGCGAGTGTTCTTTTATGCGAGTGGCACTTACAAAAAAGCAGTCTATATCTATGTGTATTTTCATAAGTGTAATTGTAGGTAAATTTATTTTCAGAGGTTAAAAATATGGCAAATTGCAAAAAAAGAATCAGCACGAGCAGTTTTTAATCCAAATTTTTTCATAAAACATAAGAATATATAACCTAAGTGTATAGACTAAATAGTTACTATTTTCTCGTCTCCACTTTTCTCTCTCTTCATTTTTAAACGAGAATGCATACAAGAACTATAATTCACAATACAAACTTCCAAGTTGGGGGTTTAAGCCATAATATCAATCAATTGTAAAATTTATGCTATAATCTTTTCAATCAATTGAAAAGAGAGCTCTGTATCAACATGTCAACTACTATTTCATTAGAAAAACTCTATGAGTTTTCAAATCTTTATTTCTCGCTTCCGACACCTGCTTTTAAAAGATATCTTTATAACAAAATAGATTTTGCATCAAAGATGATAGGAATTTTAGGGCAAAGAGGAGTTGGAAAAACTACACTCATAAGACAACTCGCCCAAAATTATGATTTGCCCTCTTCAAAGATGCTCTACATTAGTGCCGACAACATCGTAAATAGTTTAACCGATATAGCCAAAGAGTTCAATGCTTATGGCGGAAAACTGCTTATCATTGATGAGATACACAAAGCTGACAATTTTGCTCATGAGCTTAAAACTATCTATGATTTTTTGGATATAAAAGTGATATTTTCAGGCTCATCCGCACTTGAGATAGAAAACTCCAAAGTAGATTTGAGCAGAAGAGTTCTTTTTTATGAGTTGCACTCTTTATCTTTTAGAGAGTTTTTAGCTATCAAGTTTGATATGAAACTACCGACATACTCACTTACCGATATTTTAGAAAACCATCATGATATAGCTACAAAAATTACAAAAAAGTTTAAGCCGCTAGAATATTTTGCTCTTTACAAAGAGTTTGGCACTTATCCGTTTTTCACGGAAGGTGAAATTGGGTATAAACTAAGACTCAATGAGATAATCAACATCATTCTTGATAGCGAAGTAGCTACTATTTATAATGTAGATAGCGATAAGATAAATACCATTAGAAAACTTTTACATCTCCTTTGTAGCAGTGTTCCCATGGAGCTTAATATCCAAAATATAGCACAAAGTGCCGGTGTTAGTAGAAATACGCTTTATTCGTACCTTTACTACTTGCAAAAAGCAAATCTTATCGAAATCATAGGTGGAAACTTTGCAAATAAAAAACTTCTCAACAAGCCCGATAAGATATATCTTGAAAATATAAATCTTTATAATATTTTGTGTTCAAACCAAAATATCGGAAGCCTAAGAGAGAGTTTTTTTGTGTCACAACTTAAAATAGACCATGCCATCAAATATGCTCAAAAAGGTGATTTTGTTGTGGATGATTTTTATGTTTTTGAAATAGGTGGTAAAAACAAAAGCTTTGAACAAATAAAAGATATGCCAGAGAGTTTTGTAGCGGCGGATGATATGGAAGTAGGATTTAAAAATAAAATTCCCCTTTGGTTATTTGGGTTTATCTATTGAAAAATTGTTTTTTAATTGCTTCAATTACAACTGAAATAATCAAACAAATACCGAGCAAGACCGTAAAAATGAGCAGTGGATTTTTAAAGCCGTAGATAAAATCAGAAAAGTAGTAGTAATAGATAAAAGTGTGAAACAAGAAGATATTAAACGAGTGTACACCTATGAACTCCAGCGCTTTTTTGGCACTGCTTGAGATTAAAACCAGTTCTGTCGTCCAAAGAATAAGCAAAATCCCAAAAAAAGTATCTGCACGAACACTATCAAAAAGATAGCCGTTTTGTCTGTACCACGCTGCAAAGATAGTCAAACTAAGCAATATTAAAAATCTTAAGTTGCCTTGTTTTTGTAACCATCCAAAGAGTTTTACAAAACCGTCTATTTGTGAAAGATAGATACCGACTGTAAAAGGGAAAATCCAATCATTTACAAGCGGAATCGGAACAAAAAGCAACACGGCGCAAAAAGCTAAAAACCACAACTTGAATTTTTGAGTAAGATAAAAAGCAAAAGGAAAAATAGCATAAAGGACGATAATAAGGCTCATAAACCACCAAGTGGCATTGTACCCATAGCCCACATCGGTAAACATATGGATACCTATCATCTGAATAAAAAGGTCAAAATATGCATCTTCTCCAAAAACACTCTCCAAAGAACGCCCCATAAAAAGCGTCCCGATGGGAATAAATATAAGCGCAATAAGCCAATAATTCATATAAAGCTTTATCACTCTTTTTTTATAAAAAGCCAATATTTCTAACTTTTTTTTCTTAGATGATTCCGCTAAGCCATAGCCGCTGAGTAGCACATAGATGCCAACGCAAACTTTTGCCAAAAGTGCCGTTTGAAAAACAACCCATCCCATTTCAGGTTTTTCATAAAAAAGATGATGCCAAAGAATAAGCATCAGTGCCATACCTTTGCTTGCGTTGGTGATGGAGATATCAAATTTTTCTAAAGTCACGAAGATGCCTTAAAGCCTATTTTTAAAATCATATCAAAATTCTTTTATATATAAATATGTTTTACGATTTGTAATCTTATATCGGTACAATTCGCTTTATGAAATATATATTACTTATCTTTGCCCTTCTTTTTAGTGCGTGCAGTGTTAAAAATTATGAGCATACGCAGACAAAAATCATCACCATAAAATCACCCAAGATAAAGTTTTCCGATGCCGGATATCTGAGAAACAGCGAAAAAATAATGGAGCTGGAACTTTTTATGGCAGGCAAATGCATAGAGAAAATTACCGTAAACCATCTTATCTGCACCAGTAGCGGATGCATGAGCAAGGGCGGATTTAACAAAGATTATCTAAACTCTGCCTATCCGGATGACACAATGGAAAACATGCTTCTCTCCCATGCTATTTACGGCGGAAAAAATTTGACAAAAACCGACGGTGGATTTGAACAGCATATCAAAGATGAACTTGTAGACATAGTTTATATAGTGGATTCACACTCCGTGCAGTTTAGAGATACAAAGAACAACATAATTTTCAAGATAAAGGATACGGATGAGCAATAAATTTGTAGGAGCGCATGTAAGTGC
>JAURYA010000111.1 GCA_030654155.1 Sulfurimonas sp.
ATTCCTTTGCAGTGGTCAAGCACATAGAGCCAGTCTCTTATATTTTTTCCGTCTCCGTAGATCGGAATTGGATTTCCCATAAGAGCATTTCTGATGATTGTAGGTATTAGTTTTTCATCATGCTGTTTTGGGCCATAGTTGTTTGAGCAGTTTGTGATTACCGTGCCCAGCCCGTAAGTTTCCTGATAACTTCTTACTATCATATCGCTTGAAGCTTTGCTTGCACTATATGGAGAGTTTGGCGCATAGGGCGTACTTTCCGTGAAAAGTCCTGTTTCGCCTAATGTTCCGTAAACTTCATCGGTTGAGATATGATGAAAGTGTGGAATTACGATTGCCGCGTCGCTATGCTCCTCGCAATGACTTCCATCGTCACTGCGAAGCTTCATGGAAGCTGTGGCAGTCTCTAAAAATCTCTTCTTATATTTGAACGGTGCGTCCATCCAATGTTTATACGCAACATCTATCAGCGTAAAAGTTCCATTTACATTCGTCTCTATAAATACAGCCGGATTTTTAATGGAGTTATCTACATGTGATTCCGCCGCAAAGTGAATGACACCTTGTATGTCATACTCGTTAAATATAAACTCAACTAACTCACGATTGCAGATATCGCCTTTGATAAATTTGTATCGTGGATTTGCTTCACACTCTTTTAGATTTTCTAAGTTTCCTGCATAAGTAAGCAAATCTAGGTTTATAAGATTGTAGTTTTGGTATTTTTCCAAAAAATACGGCACAAAGTTTGAGCCTATAAAACCTGCTGTTCCCGTCAATAATATACTTGTCATTTTTCTTTTACCAAATCTTCTAAATATTTACCGTAATTATTTTTTGAGAGCGGCTTTGCTATCTCTAAAACCTGCTCTTTAGTTATCCATTTGTTATTGTACGCAATCTCTTCTAAACATGCTATCTTATAACCCTGTCTATGCTCTATTGTTTGTACAAACTGTCCAGCCTCTATGAGACTATCATATGTTCCTGTGTCCAGCCATGCAAAACCTCGGCCTAGAACTTCTACTTTTAGTTTATCCCTCTTTAAATACTCTTCATTAACCGATGTAATCTCCAGCTCGCCTCTGTGTGATGGTTTTACATTTTTTGCAATGCCGACTACGCTGTTATCATAAAAGTAGAGTCCTGTTACAGCAAAATTAGATTTTGGACAAGAGGGTTTTTCTTCAATGCTTATAGCTTTTTGATTTTCATCAAACTCTACAACGCCAAATCTCTGTGGGTCTTTTACTTGATAACCAAATACTACGGCACCATCTTTGAGTGAAGCTGCATTTTTAAGAAGCGGTGTAAAACCATGACCATAAAAGATGTTGTCGCCAAGGACTAAACATACATTGTCATCGCCTATAAACTCTTCGCCGATTATAAATGCCTGAGCAAGCCCTTCCGGAGCCGGTTGTATTTTATATTGAAGTTTAATGCCCAAGTCACTTCCGCTGCCCAAAAGCTCTTCAAACTTTCCAATATCTTGCGGTGTTGAGATTATAAGTATCTCTTTTATTCCTGCAAGCATTAAAACTGAGAGAGGATAATAAATCATCGGTTTGTCATATATTGGCAAAAGCTGTTTGCTGATACTCTTTGTAATCGGGTAGAGTCTTGTTCCGCTTCCGCCTGCTAGAATAATGCCTTTCATCTGCTTCCTTGAAATATTTTGCAATGCAATTTTATTTTTTGTTAAATATATCTAATTGAAGTTTAAAGTATGGGGAGTTTATGGGAAAAATGTTAGAAATCAAGACTTAAATAAATTTTTATGGTGCGCCCGAAGGAATTCGAATCCCTGACCGCTGGTACCGCAAACCAGTGCTCTATCCAGCTGAGCTACGAACGCACATCTACTCTATTTAAGAGACCGAAATTATATCACTTATAACTTATATAATAATAAATTTTATCTTAAATTTCTAGTTTTTTTGTAATTTCTTCTATTCTCTGCTCTTGTACATACAAATCATGATTTTTACGAACGTAAGCCTGAAGCAATAATTTCAAATCATTATTACCGTCGATGTTAAAATCTTTTTTCATTTGTTGTTCTAAAAAAGAGGCAAAATCATCCTCCACATCAACATCAAAACGGCGACCGCCTATATTTAGTCCAAGCTTTTTGCTCATAAATTTAAACCATGATACTTTCTAATTTATCTACTATTGCTTCTATTTCAGAATCTTTAATTGCATTTTGCTCTATTAATTTTTCTATCTCTTTATTTTTAACTTCACTCTCAACTTTTAGCTTAACTATCTCTGTTCTGAGTTCTTCGTTCTCTTGTTTAAATGAGTTGTATTGCCCAACAATAGCTGAGACCTTATCATTTAATTTAGCTAAATTTGTTTGATTTTGCATGAAACATTCCTATTCGTATTATATAAACACAATTCTATCATATTGAACCAAGAAAACAGACATCCTGACTAAAGATACTCTTTGCGAACTCTGTTTACCACTAATCATAATCCTCGCTAAACTTATGTCTATGCGGAAATTTTTCTATATGATCATAGTCATCGTCGTCATCATCTAGAGCGTCATCGAGCCCATTTTCAAAAATTTTTTCATATCCCAGCTTGTTAAGTTCGTCATCAATCTGCTCTTTGTCAATGCCATTTTTTTTACTAAAATCCAAGATCTGTTCGATATCTCTTTTCATAATACCATTTAACTCTAACACAAATTCTAAATCTTTAAACGTCATATTTGCCCTCTACAAATATACTCCACTTACTGTGGATTAATCACGTATTAACGCAATTACACCTAGCATAAAAGCAACTATTTCCCAAATCTAAAGTATTATTTTCAACAAAATTATACTCACAAATAAAAAAAAATTTGCTAAAAATAATCTTAATATTATTCATATTCTTTTAAATCTCTATACTAATTTTATATGTTATAATCTACCTAAAATATTGGATTTGAGCAATGCTAAAAAAAAAGATTATCGGTGCGATTGAGATTATTTCCATTCCCGATTTACAACTTTATGATTTAGAGGCAAAAGTAGATACCGGCGCGGACACGAATGCTCTGCATTGTGACGATATTTTTGTAGATGAAAACAACATTGTTCATTTTAGACTTCTGGATGAAGTTCACACCGCCTATCATGGGGAAAAAATTGCAGTGCCTCTCTATCAAATGAAAAAAATCAAAAGCTCAAACGGAGAGATTCAAGATAGACCGTCAATTAGGGTAAGAGTTAATTTTTTTGGAAAAAATTATATGACCGTCATCTCCTTAACTAACCGTTCAGATATGAAATATCCAATGTTAATAGGAAGAAAATTTTTAGCAAAAAATTTTTTAGTTGATGTTTCACAAAAATATCTTACAAAAGAGACAAAATTATCTCTCCAAAAAACAACAGAGTAAATTTTGACAAAAAAAATCTATAAAGAAGAGATATCATGAGAGTTTACATATTATCAAGAAATAAAGAGTTATATTCTACTAAAAGATTAGTCGAGGCAGCTGAAAAAAGGGGCTGGGAAGTTAGAGTAATTGATTATTTAAAATGCAGTATTGAGATAATGAAAAACGAGCTTAAGGTAAACTACCTAGGCAAAGAGTTGCCTGCTCCAGATGCAATTATCCCAAGAATAGGGGCAAGCAGAACATTTTACGGAACTGCCATGGTAAGGCATTTTGAAATGATGTCTGCTTTTTCTACATCCGGAAACTTAGCAATTGCAAGAAGCAGAGACAAACTCAGAAGCCTCCAGATATTGTCTAAAAACGGCGTTGATATGCCAAAAACTGTTTTTGCTTCAAATAAATCCACCGCAAAAGATGTCATAGAGTTAAGCGGCGGCGCACCTCTTGTTCTTAAAATACTTGAAGGAACTCAAGGTGTCGGCGTTGTTTTGGTTGACAGTGAAAAAGCTGCCAAATCTGTACTTGACGCATTTTATGGAATGGATGTCAACTTGCTTGTTCAGGAGTACATAGAAGAAGCGGGCGGAGCCGATATTAGAGTTTTAATCGTTGGCGGAGAAATAGTAGGCGCTATGAAAAGACAGGGTGCCGAGGGTGATTTTAGATCAAACCTGCATCAAGGCGGAAGTGCGACTGCACATAAACTTACAAGAAAAGAGAAAGCAATAGCCCTTGCCGCTGCAAAAGCGATGGGTCTTGGAGTTTGCGGTGTTGATATGATTGAATCAGCCAGAGGACCGCTTGTAATGGAAGTAAACTCTTCGCCGGGATTAGAGGGGATTGAAAAATCAACAAAAATTGATATTGCCGGAAAAATAATGGACTATATTGCAAAAAACGTATCTCCAAAATCAGAAATGAATCAAAAGAAAAGAAAAATAAAAAAAGATAGTATTGGGGCTTAAAAAAAAGTGAACATGGAACTATTTTACGATATATTAAAACAACTTATCCGCATACCAAGCGTAGTTGGGGCTGAGCATCCATTTTTTATGTTTATTAAAAGAGAGCTTGAAGAGCTCGGAGTCAAGGTAGAGTATTATGACGGGGTTCTTGTAGCAAAGGGAAACAGCCCAGAGAGCGGCTATATCTCCGCACATGCCGACAGACACGGACTTATCTGCACAGGTCACAATGAATTTCAATATGCGGCATTTATTGCAAAAAACAAGGCAGACTTAACGGGTGATTCAAGCTCGGAACAGCTGCTCCACAACTTTACTGCCAGATTTGTTGATGAAAAAGTTCAAGCATATCAGCCGTGGTCTGGGACTTATCTAGGGCTTGGCTCTATTAAAGATGCTTTTTTGTGCGAAAGAAGAAATAACATTATTTTCAAAATAGACGGTTTTGATTATCTTTTTCCCGGAATGCCCATAGCATTTACAGACAAACTAGAGATTAAAGATGATTTGATATCTGCACAACTGGATAATGTAATAAGTGTAGCTATTATTATCTACATGTACGCTATCGGATATCAGGGAACTGCCTTTTTTACGGCTTCTGAAGAGGCGGGAAGAAGCTGGAGATTTTTGCTTGAATGGTTTAAAAGATTCAATATCAAAACAGACGAACTGCTTGTTCTTGACACAAGTCCCTATCCAACGTTAGAAGAGATCAGAAACATAGATATAGTGCTTAGACATAGGGATTCAAATGCCGTATTTAGATCACCTCTAAAAGATAAAATAAAAAAAATAGCTGCAAAAGAGAAGATAAAATACAATTTTAAAGACAGTTATTTGAAAGATAAAATGCTTAGAAACGGTCATAAAGTATCGCTCGGCACAACCGAGCTTGGAAGACTTATCCACGCAACAAAAGGCGAGATTCAGGGAACTACTCTGCAGATACCAACAATTGGGTATCATACAGTGCATGAAACAACAACTAAAAAAGCTGTTGAAAGCATGATTACTATTTTAAAAAATATATACATAAAAATTTAATATCTAAACAGGGAGAAGCAGTGATTAATATTCACGAGTTGGTTGACAATCTTCATCTAGATGACTTAAGAGACGAAACTCATCCGTCAATATTTGATGAAAATGAGCAGTATGACATGTTGATTATTAGATTGCCAATAATTCGTAAAGAACTTGAAGTAATCTCTACTGGGTTTATAATTACACCTAACAACAGCTATTTATACGAAAGAGAAAAAGACAACTTTAAAGAGCTTGGCAACCGCTTCGAAGCTCCATATAAAATTTTGGATGGCATGATAGACCAGTTGGTAAAATCATTTGAGCGCTATCTCAATCTAGTTTTAAACTTAGAAGAGATGTTATATGTTAAAAAAACTACAAACTCTTTTATGAAACAATGGCTGGATCTAAAACACAACATTACAAGAATCGAAAGAGAGTTGATGAACTCATCTTTTACAATGGATAGAGCGATTGAATATTACGAAAAAAGTGATGGTTTTCCCATAAATCACTATATGGACTTACATGAGCATATAGAGAGAACATTGCGTTCTGCTACGCTACAACTCTCTAAACTTGATTATCTTTATCATTTTTACAGTGCACAAACAAATGAAAAGTTGAATCGTTCAATCTATATTCTTACTATTATTTCTGCGGTATTTTTACCGTTAAATCTGCTTGTAGGTTTTTTTGGTATAAATACTAGTGGACTGCCGTTTGCAGACGGAACATCAGGAACAACAAATGTTGTAATATTAATGTTGTGTATATTGATTGCGACCATCGTATTAATTAATTTTGTAAGAAAAAAAGTTTAAGGGGTTTGTGAGTATGTCACTAAAATAGGTTGAGAAACCTATTTTAGAAGGAGAAATAAAATTACAGATATTTTTGGTTAGTAAATCTCTGTACTTGGATAGTTTGGCTTACTTATTGGAGCTTGTGTCTCTTTAGTATCGTAATGTACTATGTTGTCGGCTTGGAGAGCACCTAATGTCAATGCGATTAATAAAATGAACTTTTTCATTTTGGTTTCCTTTGGTAAGAACGCGTTACGCTCTAAATTTTAAATCGGAGTAATTTTATCCGATTTAACTTTTATCTTTCTTATCACTTTCTAATTACATAATTGTTTTAAGTTTCACTTTATTTTTTTCTCAAAGGATTTAAATGCACTTTAACCGTGTTCATATCGAAGTAACCAACATTTGCGGTCTTGCATGCAGCTTCTGCCCTCCAAAAACAAATCCTTCAAAAAGCATGTCACTCGCTTTTTTTGAAGAGGTGCTCATACAACTTCAGCCATATACAAAAACTCTTGCCTTTCATGTGATGGGCGACCCTCTGACGCTCTCAAATCTTGAGGAGTTTCTTGATATTGCAGATAAATATGGATTTGAAGTCGAGCTTACGACAAGCGGTTACTATCTTGGCAAAACTAAAGCTCAAACACTCTTCCACAAAGCAGTTCGTCAGCTTAACATCTCTCTAAACAGCTTCAATAAAAACAGCCTGAATATGACGTTTGAGGAGTATATCGACGCTGTTTTAGATACATGTACACAAAAAACGGAGAACTACCCTAAACCGTTTATAAATCTCCGTCTTTGGAATCTTGACGATGTTTGCAGTGAAGCTGGGTATAATAGGCTTCTGTTTGAGAAATTAGGCTCATTTTTTAGCGCTGCTCTTGACGAAGATGAGATATATAGAGAAAAAATAAAATCAATCCGTTTGGCTCCAAAAGTGCTGCTCAATTTTGATAGCTACTTTGAGTGGCCGTCTCTAGCCTCTTCGCACAACAGTGAGGGAACATGTTACGGTTTAAAATCTCACATCGGCATACTTGCTAACGGTGTTGTGGTGCCTTGCTGTTTGGACGGCGAGGGAGTCATAACGCTTGGCAACCTTCATGATACGACGCTTGAAGAGATACTGAATTCTAAAAGAGCCAAAGATATGGTAGAGGGTTTTAAAAACTTTAAGGCTGTTGAAGAGCTTTGCAAAAAATGCAGTTATAAAGATAAATTTACAAAGGGTTAAAATGCAACAGATAAGCAACAACGTGTTTTGCGATGATTTTATCGCCTCTCTTAAACTTGAAACACGACTTATGGCAAACCCATACTATGACTACCCCTATCTTATAATCAAAGATTTTTTCTCAAAATCTACCTGTGATGATATCTCTAACTATGCCTACAATACTTCAGAGGGCGAAAAAGCCAAAGTAAAAACTAGGCTTCTTGGCAGCATCGTTGACCCAAGCGTTAATGAGAGAATCAGAAAGACCGTTATTCATAAACTCTTAGATCTACATGTAAGAATGTACGAGGAGAATTTTAAAACTTTTCAAGCGGAGATTGAGCGCTTCTTTAGCGTTGCACTCACTACATCAACAACACTGCAGGCGTTGGAGTACACAAAAGGTTCATTCTATATCAAACATTCCGATGACTCAAATGAGCTTGTAGATGAAAGCGGTCAAACCGTTGGCTTTGTACAAGTTGCACCTCTGCGCAAACTTACAACCGTACTTTTTGCGACCTCTCATGAGAAGTGCGGTTCTGATGCCCATAGCTTTAGCGGGGGAGAACTAATTTTTAATTATCTCTTTGATGCAGACGGCAAACAGATCAAACTCTACCCTCAGGCGGGAGATATGATAGTTTTTCCAAGCAATCCGATATACAGCCATGAAGTTTTACATGTAGAAAATGGATACAGGCTGACTCTCGTTCAGTGGCACAATGCTATTATCGGCTGATTAAAACCAAATAAGCCAATAATAACATTTTCCAAGAATAACACCAAATAAGTTATAATTCCACCCTCAACCAAAGAGGACAAGTATGTCAAAATTTAAAGTAAAATCAGATTATTCTCCAGCCGGCGACCAGCCAACAGCTATAAAAACTATTAGCGATTCCATTCTCAAAGGCAATCGTTACCAAGCCCTAGAAGGTGTGACTGGAAGCGGCAAGACCTACACAATGGCAAGCGTCATAGAAAAAGTGCAGATGCCCACAATCATCATGACGCACAACAAAACGCTTGCAGCTCAGCTTTACAGCGAATTTCGCCAATTTTTTCCGAACAACCATGTGGAGTATTTCGTCTCCTATTACGACTACTATCAGCCCGAGGCGTACATCCCAAGGCAAGACCTATTTATAGAAAAAGACAGCGCCATCAACGATGAGCTTGAGCGTCTTCGCCTCTCCTCAACCGCAAATCTTCTCTCTTATGATGACGTTATCGTCGTGGCTTCAGTCTCTGCAAACTACGGTTTGGGAGACCCGCAGGAGTATGAAAATATGGTGCAATCGGTTGCAATCGGAGATACGATAGCGCAAAAAAAGCTTCTGCTTCGTCTTGTAGAGATGGGTTATAGTCGCAACGACACCTACTTCGACAGCGG
>JAURYA010000126.1 GCA_030654155.1 Sulfurimonas sp.
ATAAGTATCTATAAAAGGCTGAAAAACTTTTTCGTTAAATATCTCTTGCAAATCTATTACATGTAGTTTTACGCCGACAAAGTCAGCAGCCCTTTGTGCTCTTGCCTGATGTATTTCGTGATATCCAGGTTTAGAGTGAAGCTTCATATATAAACCCTCTACGTCATAGCCCTCTTCTTTTAAAAAAAGTGCTGAAATTGTAGAATCAACTCCTCCGCTCATTCCTACTAAAACTTTTTCATTTTTCATTTTTATTCTTTTTGTTATTTGCAATTTTACGCATAGAACTTACTCTGTCTCTTTGTTGTCTGCTTTTTCTTCCATAAAAAATTCAGTAAGCAATTTATAATATTTGGTATCTTCTAGTCCAGCTTTTTTAAGGATGTCTATTTGGTTTAAAACAGACTCTTCAATTCCGCCCAATATTTGTTCTAAATCGTCCGTAAGCGTTATAATATGAATATCATCTAAAGTTATCATACCATTTTTATATAACTTATTTTCTATAAATTTAATAAGCGGCTTGTAAAATGCAACTCCAAATACAAAAACTTTAACACCGGTTATTTTTTTTGTTTGTATAAGAGTCAAAGCTTCAAACAACTCATCCAATGTCCCATAACCGCCTGGAAATATTACATACGCAATTGAGTATTTAACCAACATGACTTTTCTTGAAAAAAAGTAATCAAAACTCAAATCTATAGTAGTGTATTTATTTAGAGTCTGTTCAAATGGAAGATCTACATTGAGCCCAATCGATTCTATATTTTTATATTTAAAAGCACCCCTGTTTGCAGCTTCCATAACCCCAGGTCCACCGCCCGTCATTACATTAAACCCTCTATTTGCAAGCATTGAAGATAACTCTTCAGCTTTTTTGTAATATTTGCTTCTGTTTTTTGCTTTTGCACTTCCAAACATTGTTACCGTTGGTCCGAGCTCTCCAAGATCATCAAAACCTTTTACAAAATCAGCAAGTATCCTAAAAACACTCCACATATCTGTAGATTTTATCTCTTTTACATATTTTTTTGTTAAATCATCTTGATGTTTTCGCATTTACAACAACCCTTGCTATGATTTGAGCTGATTTAATCTCTCTTTTTTTGTGCCTATCGTAGTTATCTGAACACCGAAATTGCCATCTACTATAACAACCTCACCCTCTGCTATTACATGGTCATCTACCAATATGTCAAGTGGGTCGTTTGCTAATTGGTTAAGTTCTATTACAGAGCCGATATCCATGTTCAAAACATCTTTTAAGAGCATTTTTTTCTTCCCGATTCTAACCTTAACCGGAAGCTTAACATCCATAATTAGAGATATATTGTTCATCTCCTCACTGTTAAGAGAAATGTTCTGTGTGCTATCTTGAAATTTATAAGGTTCATATTTTGTTTCTTTGGTTGATGCTGCACCTGTTTTAAACAAAGCATCATGTAAATTTTCGTCCATTATAAGCATAAAAAGAGATTTTACGTCTCCAATTTTAAAGTGATAAACAAACATCTTGGAGTAATTCTCCAAAGAGACCTCTTTATTTTCACCGATATACTCAACATTTTCTATACTAAAAGAGAGAACCGGCAACTCTTTTTGAGCGCCAAGACTGTTTGAAATTGCTCCAAAAATATTTGAAGTTATCTCTTTTACGGCATCCAAATCATCATCAGTAACATCTTCTCTCTGACTACCTTCTTCGCCCATCATCATATCCGATAAAGAAGCAACAAGGTTTGGTGTAAGGGCAATCATTGCCGAAGCATTTACATCACCGCTTACTGCAATATGAAGCAATACGATAGGAGGAACTATATTTGAGATTATACTTAACTCTTGTTCTTCTTTTAAATCTAGAGATGGAGCCTGACCGATCAATGCCTCAATAGTACCTACGGTTTCGTTCTCAAATAGCTTCATAAAGTTGTTCATTGTCTAATCCTCATCCATTTCATTTTCTTCTTTAAACATAATCTCTTTTACACCGGATATTTTTTCACGCCTTATAGACTCAAAATTCTCTAACGCTCTTTTTACAGCATCTTTTTCTGTCTCAATTATCTCAGTAACCTGTATAGATTTTCTAAATCTTCTTAAGCCGATCTTACCGCGAAATCTGTCCTTGCCATCAACACAAATGGTTACAACGTCGTCTGCAGGACTTGTTAGTCTGATTATATCACCGGTTTGCAGTTCTAAAACATCTCGCAGCGTAAGTTCAGCATCGCCAAGCATAGCCTCTATTCCAACTTTAGCACCGCCAAGAAGTACATGTAGTTCTGTATTTCTACTTTTTTTTGTACTAGTCTCATTAAGCATCAAATCTCTGCTTGCAAGTTTTGGCAAAACAGGTTCAAGTGCAATTACCGGATAACAGATATTCATCATTCCAGAACTTTGCCCTATAATAATCTCCATTACCACCATTACGACAATCTCGTTTTGAGCAACAATTTGTACAACATTCGGACTTGACTCTTTAGACTCAATATTTGGGAAAACATCCATAACCGGTCCCCAAGCCTCTTTAAGAGTACTCATCATAACTCTTAAAATAGTCTCAAAAAGACTGAGCTCAATATCTGAAAATTCGCGGCTAGCGTCAAACGGTTCGCCCTTTCCGCCAAGAAGACGGTCTAGCATCGGAAAAGCGATAGACGGATTTATCTCTATTACTCCGCTTCCCTCTAATGGTTTCATAGAAAAAACATTAAAACTTGTAGGATTTGGCAGTGACATTAAAAATTCGCCATATGTCATCTGATCAACGGAGTGAAGTTGTATCTCAACAATCGAGCGCATTATGGAAGATATCTGCGAAGCCAAAGATCTTGCCATTTTGTCATGGATACCGCGAAATGCGCGAAGCTGCTCTTTTGAAACTCTGTTTGGTCTTTTAAAATCGTAAAGCGTTACCTGTCTTTGCGAGATGGGAGAGTCGTCAGACCCGTCAAATCCATCATCACCCTCATCATCAACAACATCTAAAAGCGCGTCTATCTCTTCTTGTGAAAGTATATCTGCCATATTAAGCTCCTACACTCTCTTTAATTTTATGTATTACGGATTTGTGGATTTGTGAAATTCTAGATTCTGTAATATTTAAAATATCACTAATTTCTTTAAGAGAAAGCTCCTCAAAGTAATAAAATTGTATTATCAACTGCTCTCTCTCGCTATATTCACTAAGTACTGTTTTGATGACATTAATTAACTCATCTTTTTCTATATTTGCAAGTGCTAGACCTTCATCTCCAACTTGCAACTGGTCATGAAGCGGCATTACTGTGTAAATAGATGAAGCAATCCTTGCTTCGTGAATTTTTTCTACACTCTCACTTAAAATTGCTGCCAACTCTTGATCCGTAGGCTCTTCGTCATGGATAGCTCTATACTCTTCAACAGCGTAGTCTATCGCCTTTATAAGCTTTCTGCTTGAGCGGCTAAGTATATCCAAGCTTCTTAAATAATCAAGCATAGCTCCATAAACTCTTTTTTTTGCATATCCCCAAAAAGAGTCATTTAATTTTTCATCATATTTTCTTGCTAGTTTTATCAACTCTTCAGTGCCGATAGCCGAGAGGTCCATGTAATCAACAGAGCTTGGAAGTCTCTCTTTTAGTCTAAAAGCCATTGCCTTAACAGCCGGTAAATATTGGATAGCCAGTTCATCTTCTTTATGCTTTAGATCTTGCGTGTATGCAGTAATCATAAATTACCCCCAAGATCCATAGCATTTGTTTTAACTGCGGCATCTGTAATTTTAATTGCGGAATCTATAAGTTTTTCTCTCTTGTTTATCTCAAGTACAAAAAAATCAAGCTTTTTCTCATGTGAATCTTTTGGGAAAAAATGGTTTTTTGCAATTGTAGTTCTGTAATAAAAGGCAACGATTATATGTGAAAATAGATAAAAAAATGCAGTTATAAAAAATGTATATACGAGCAAACCCTCTGCGTCAAATGACTTTAATATACCAAAAACTATTCCGACAAAAAAGCCCTGAACAGTAAAAAAATATACAAAATTCTCGCCCAGCATCTACAATAGCCTCAAATTTGATTTAAAAATGTTTTACCAAACGCCTAAAAAGCCCAGACAATCCACTCTCGCTAGGTGAAACTAGCACATTTCGTTCCAAACTTTGACTAATCGTATTGGCAATAGCAACTATATCTTTATGCACACTTGAGCCAGGATGCGAAACACTAAAAAGCGCTCTTTGTTTTACAGAAGATGAAACTTTTACGTCGCTATTTATCTTTCCGATTAATTTTAAATCCAATTTAGTTCCAATATTGGCTAAAGCAACTTTTTTTATCTTCTCATATACAGCAATTGCCTCTTTTTCACTCTTTACCTGATTCATAATTAAACTTATGTCATTTCTTAAAACTGCAATTGTTTTTATTGTTGCGTAAGCATCCGTTATAGCAGCTGGATCTGGAACTGTTACGACTATTACATCATCTGCTGCATCTAAAAACATCTGTATATGCTCTCCGATTCCCGCACCTGTATCAATAATCATAATGTCCAGTTTATCTAAAACCTCAGCTTCACTCATAAATCTCTCAAAAAGGGCTTTATCGGAATATTTGAGTATCTCGTCGCCGCTCTCTCCCGGAATAAGTATAAGATTTCTTGTAATTGGAATCAAAATATCCGAAACGGTAGCTTCGCCTTTTAGTACATGCAGTATATTTTTCTTTATTTTTACATTGAACATGACATCCAAATTTGCAAGTCCGATATCGGCGTCAAATATGCCTACATTAAGACCGCTCTGAGAAAGAACATAAGCCAAATTAGAGCTTATAGTACTTTTTCCGACACCGCCCTTGCCGCTTGTAATCGCAATAAAACGAGTTTTTTTTGATTTTTTTTGTGAGTTTGAAGAGACCAGTTCTTCTAACCCCTTAGCCTGATGCCCAATCATGCTTTGCTCCTGTTGAAGCCGTTTAGTAAACACTCAACTAAAAAGTCGCTGCTCGCACACACTAAATCTTCCGGAACCTCTTGTCCTACGGAGAAGTAGCTTATAGGTTTTTTTGTCTCGTACGCAAGAGAAAATATATTTCCAAAACCTCTTGTTTCATCCAGTTTTGTAAACATAAGCGTGTCAACATTAAGAGATGAAAAATTTTCATATGTAGCTCTTAAATCTTCATACTTTATAGAGCTTGGCATCACCAGAACAACATCGATGTTATATTTAGTATCATTTCCATCCAAACACTCATATATCTTTTCAATTTTATTTCTATCGTATGGACTTGAACCCATTGTATCAATCAAAATATAATCACAATATTTCAATGACTCAAGCGCACTTCCAAAATCCAACGGATCAACAACTGTTTCAATGCCTAGCTTCATCATTCTTGCGTACTGCATCAACTGCTCAACGGCACCTATGCGGTAGGTATCTAGCACAATCAGTCCTACTTTATATTTTTTCTGCATCAAGTACGAGTATCTTGCCGCCAACTTCGCCACTGATGTTGTTTTGCCAACGCCTGTCGGACCAACCAACATGATAACTTTCTTGTTTCCTATAGACGGGGTAGCCTCCATTCTTACAGGCACCATTTTTCTAAGAATGGTTTGAAAATATCTCTTGACCGTTGCCGAGTTTTCTCTCATTTTAAAGGGCATATGCTCCAGCGTCATTCTCATAATAGCGTCAAGATGCTCTCTGTTCATACCGCTTTGAGAAGCAAGTCTGTATATCTCTGCAAATTCAGACGGTATATGGCTCTCCAAATCAGGCGCTTTTTCATCCCAAAACATATTTTGAATAATTTTAACTTTATCGCCAAGTTTTGCTATTTCTGACTTTATCTCTTTTAGCTCTTTTGGCTCAAATATATTCTGCGCTACCTGCTCCTGCTCTTGATACTGGTAAAGAGGGTCTCTTACATCAGCAATTTTTGATATCTGCCTTGCCGCATATGAGATGTCATACAGAACATCAGCACTCTTTTGGGTAAGCGGTCTTCCGTCTTTTGGTATAGTGTTTACTTTATTATAGGTCTCATGCTCCACGTCACTCTCTAGCCCCATAACTATCTCATAAATCGGCTCTCTGCCTAATGATTTTTTTTGAATCTCTTTTGTATCAATATGAAGCATCTGGGCATAGTTGGCGTGCATCTTTGCCTTTTTAAGAGCTTCTGATGGCGTTTTTCCGGTAAAAGTTAATATCTTCATTTGTATATATCCATCAATGGTATCAGCACACTTTCTCTCTTCTCCCACTCTGCATGTGGAATTTGGAGTTTAGACGTTTTAACAACTCTGTCATCAAAAAAAATAATATCCAAATCTAGTGTCCTTGGAGCATTCGCAAAACTTCTTTTGCGGGCAAATTTTTTCTCTACTCTCATTAAATAATCCAGAAAAACTTTTGGTTGCATACTCGTTTTTAGTACAATTATTGAATTAAAAAAATCATCCTGATTGGCAAAACCAAAAGGAGGATTTTTCAAAATCAATGAAGTACGGAGCAATGTAACTCTTTTATCTCTTTTAAAATATATAAAAAGACGCTCAAACCTTCTTTTTACATCGCCAAGATTTCCGCCTATACCTACTGTAACCCTATACCGATGAAAACTTTTTTTGCTACTAGTCCTGCCAAAACGTAAGCCTTTGAAAGTAGTAAGACTATCACTTAACTTACGTTTTATATACATGACTACTGAGCTTGAGCTGCCTGTTTTTGCATCTCTTGAACTGCTTTTATCTCATTCATCATTTGAAGCACTCCAACCATTGCCAAATGGTACCCAAATGGACCAAATCCAACGATAGACGATGAGCAAACAGGTGCAATCATATTTTGTTTTCTAAACTCTTCACGACGATAAATATTGCTGATATGAACTTCTATAGTAGGAAGATTTACCGCGGAGATGGCGTCACGAATTGCGATTGAAGTGTGAGTATATGCAGCTGCATTAATGATAATACCATCCGCATCCCCATAGCATTCCTGAATCTTGTCCACAAGCTCACCCTCTAAATTGCTTTGAAAAAATTCTATTTCCATACCGCTTTGGCTTGCAAAATCTTTCATTTGAGCATGTATCTGCTCTAATTTCATCGAACCATAAACCTGCTGTTCTCTTACACCCAACATATTTAAATTTGGTCCCTGAATTACTACTATCTTCATCTTCTGCCTTTTTATTTAATAATTACTATTTTTAAGGAGCTATTTTATCTAAATTAAGCATAATCTATTTTAAATTTTTAAAAAAGATAAAATATGCAAATAATAACTCCAAGTTATATCTTAACGCCCAATACTCTTCTCTCAAACATGTCAGTGGCATTTGATAGAATTATATATAAAATTGCTCCGCTTGAGGAGTTGTTAAAAGATTTTCCCAATGCAAAAATAACAAAATTACAAAAAAACTCGCTTCTAATGCCGGGTCTTATAAATGCACATGTACATATAGAGTTTAGCGCGAATAAAACCGAGCTCTCCTACGGTGATTTTATCTCTTGGCTCTACAGTGTTATTGAAAATCGCGAGGAGCTGATTAACGGCTGCAACGACGAGTGTATGAAAAAAGCGATTGATTCTATGCTTGAGGGCGGAATTACCACATTCGGTGCGATAAGCTCGCACGGCATGGATTTGGAGGCCTGTGCAAATGCACCTCAAAACGTTGTTTTTTTCAATGAATTGATAGGCTCTCAGGCGACCATGGCAGACGCGCTTTTTGGCGACTTTTCAGCAAGACTGGATGCATCAAAAGCCGTAAAAAGAGATGGTTTTTATCCGGCAGTTGCTATCCACTCGCCATACTCCGTTCACCCCATTTTAATCAAAAAAGCGCTCCAGAAAGTTAAAAATGAAAATCTTAAACTGACTGCTCATTTTATGGAGAGCAATGCAGAGCGTGATTGGCTTGATAAGAGCAGCGGTGATTTTAAAGAATTTTTTGAGAATTTATTAAAACAAAATAGTGCCGTCAGTGATTCTAGCGAATTTTTAGAGCACTTTGACGGACACAAAGCACTGCTTACTCATGTCGTAAAAGCTAATGAAGAGGAGTTAAAAACTCTCTGTAAAAACTCTCATACCGTAATCCACTGCCCAATTTCAAACAGACTTTTAGGCAACGGAGCACTTGATTTGGCAGGGCTGGAGAGACACAACATAAGATGGGTGTGCGCAACCGACGGACTTAGTTCAAACTATGAACTTAACCTCTTTGAAGAGATGAAAATCGCCCTGTTTATGCACTCAAATATGCCTCTGCTGGATTTGGCAAAAAAACTGATAAAGAGCGTTACAATAAATGCCTCAGACGCTTTGGGTCTTAACTCTGGAGAAATCGCAGAGGGCAAAAATGCCGATATGCTTGTTCTTGATTTGGACAGAGAGCCAAACGATGAGTTGGCCATTCATTTAATACTTCATAGATATAATATCTCAAAAGTTTACATAAACGGAATGTTAAAAAAAGGTAATTAATGCAGTTTCTAAAAAATATATTTTCTCCAATTTTAGCAGTAATGCGGTTTATTCAAAACCACTTTAAGGCTATGATTTTTCTACTTATAGTTTTTCTAATCTTTGCACCGAGCAGCGATGAAGATTTAAAACAGCATAATCTTGAAGAAATTCATCTAACCGGTCCTATTATAGATGTTTCAGAGGTTGTTGAACAGATTGATGAAGCGGCAGCAAACCAACATGTAAAAGGTATTTTGTTAAATGTTGACTCACCTGGAGGAGCAGTTGCCCCATCTATTGAGGTAGCGTATGCCATAAAAAGAGCCAGAGAGAAAAAACCGGTAGTAGTCTATGCGAGCGGAATTATTGCAAGCGGTGGCTACTATGCAAGTATCTGGGCAAATGAGATAATCGCGAATCCAGGATCTATGGTTGGGAGTATCGGGGTCATTATGCAGGGTGCTGATGTTAGTGAGCTAATGAGCAAAATTGGCATAAAAACCCAAAGTGTTCAAGCCGGAAAATATAAAAAAGTCGGTACAGGCGATAGAGAGTGGACTGAGTTTGAGGTAAATGAGCTAAACAAAGTTATATATGGAACATATGACCTTTTTACAACCGATGTCGCTAACGCAAGAAAATTAGATATAAACAAAAGAGATGACTTTGCCAATGCTCATATATTTACAGCCCACCAAGCAAAAGATGTCGGATTGGTAGATAGCATAGGCGTAGGCTATGATGCTAAAAATAGA
>JAURYA010000144.1 GCA_030654155.1 Sulfurimonas sp.
GCCGAGTATGTTGATGTCGTTTACAGTCCGTATGTCGATGCAAAAGAGTTTCCGCCGAATGTTGATTTAACCATAGTTGAGGGTGCTTTAAGTACCGACCATGACATAGCGATGATAAAGAAGATAAGAGAGAACTCAAAACTAATCTTGGCTCTTGGAGATTGCGCGATTACGGGAAATATTTCGGCTATGAAAAATCTCTTCGGCAGTGATGCGGTTTTGCAAAAAGGTTATTTTGACTTGGCGGATATCAACGAGAGCAAAAAGTACCCCTCACAAATAGTTCCCAAACTCTTAGATAAAGTTTTGCCTCTGCATGAGGTGGTAAAAGTTGACTACTTTCTGCCTGGTTGCCCTACTCCCTCAGATGCGATATATGAGATGCTTCAAGCGCTCATCGAGGGCAGAGAGATAAATATACATGAACTTACAAGGTTTGGAAAATGAAGACAATAGTAATCGATCCCGTAACCAGAATCGAGGGGCATGCAAAGATTACAATAGACCTCGACTGTGATGGCAAAGTAGAAGATGCAAAGATACATGTAACGCAATACCGCGGTTTTGAGAAGTTTTGCGAAGGAAGGTTCTACACAGAAATGCCTGCAATAACTGCGAGAACTTGCGGTATCTGTCCCGTCAGCCATGTCATTGCTTCATCAAAAGCTATTGATGAGATTTTAGCTATCACTCCGCCGCAAGCGGGCATAAACATTAGAAAAATTATAAACCTTGCGCAGATAGTGCAATCCCACGCACTAAACTTTTTTCACCTCTCAAGTCCCGATTTTATCTACGGTTTTGACGCGCCAAAAGAGGATAGAAATATCTTTAAGATGATGCAGACACATCCGCAAATGGCAAAAGACGGCATAAACCTAAGAGCATTTGGTCAAAAAATCATAGAAACGCTTGGAGGAAAAAGAATCCATCCGACAGGAATAGTACCAGGCGGAGTTGCTAAAAGGATTGAAGAGTCACAAAAACAGATAATACTAGAGCAGATTCCAGACATGCTGAAAATTGCACAGAGTGCGCTAGAGTTTTTTAAAACAAATCTTCATAAGTTTCAAAAAGAGATAGACGCTTTTGCGACTTTTCCCTCTCTCTTTATGGCACTTACAAATGAAAATGGAACACTTGAACACTACGACGGAACTCTCTGTTTTATGGACAGCGAGGGAAATATCCTAAAAGATAAAATCAACCCGCAAGATTACAAAGAGTTCATAGGCGAAGCGGTGGAGAGTGACAGCTACCTAAAATCTCCATACTACAAACCGCTTGGCTACGAAAAAGGAATGTACAGAGTAGGAGCATTGGCAAGGCTAAACATCGCTAATAGCTGCGGAACTCCGTTGGCAGATAAGGAGCTTAAGAAGTTCAAAGCGCTCGGCGGCGGCAAACCTGTTTTAAACTCATTTTACTACCACTATGCAAGGCTTATCGAGATTATTTACGCCATTGAGAAAATAGAAGAGCTTTTAAACGCTGATGAGACAATGAGCGAAGATGTAAGAAGAACCTCTAAAATAAGCAAAAGCAGAGGAGTCGGATGTTCGGAAGCGCCGAGAGGAACGCTATTTCACGACTATCAAGTCACAAAAAATGGAATCATAACCGCGCTAAATCTTATCATTGCGACGGGAAACAACAACCTTGCCATGAACGCGGGGGTAAAACAGGCGGCACAGGCGTTTATTGACAGCAAAAACATTACCGACGGCGCACTTAACAGGGTTGAAGCCGTCATAAGATGTTTTGACCCATGTCTAAGCTGCTCTACTCATGCGCTTGGAATAGTCTCATCAAAAATCGAAGTCCGTGACCACAACAAAAAAATAATTCAAGTGATTGATAGAAACTGATGAGAGCCATCATAGGGTACGGAAACTCTCTTAGAGGCGAAGATGCTTTTGGGCTTGATGTTATAAAAGAGCTGCAAAAACTTTCTCTAAAAGAGACAAAACTCATATCTGCACATCAGCTCACACCGGAGATGGTTTTAGAGCTTCAAGAGGCGGATGAGATACTCTTTATCGACACATGTCATGATGAGAAAAACCGATACGCTCTGGCTTGTTCTTTAACTGAACAAAATGGTTTAAACCTAAGCCACCACATCTCGCCAAAAACAATTATCTACATGTTAAAAAATTTATACGCTAAATTCCCCGACTTTTTTATCTACTCGATGATGAGCGGCAGTTTTGATGTTATAGAAGATAAAAGAAGATATAGAGAGAGTGTGGAGATAGTCAGTAGGCACTTGGAGTGCTACTAACCTAATTAGCTTTTTTATACGACCTTATCTCAATCATTCTAAGAACAATTGCCGAGATATAAGGGATACTTTGTACCAAAAGTGTCAAAGAAAATATATATACTTCTACGATTCCCTGATGGTTCGTCATAATAAGCGCTGTAAATGAACCAACTAGCAGTGAAGCTAAAATAATCTCATTTTTTATAGGGCTTTCTATAGCTTTTTTACTGTTTCCGCCCTTCTCTGTTCGCTTAAACGGCAGGCGGTCTTTAACAAATCCGTCATATACCGCTTTAAAAATTGTCAACTGTAAACTCATCGCTGCGATAGCACCCAAAAGAGAGTGATAAAAGTTTGCCTTAACTCTTGTTCTGTAAAGCACAAATGCGTGAATAACATTGACCAAAAATGCCGTTAAAATCGGTACGGTTAGCGCGATTGTCGGAATGGTTACCCCGACAAAGATTATCACAGGCACCCAAATTATATTTAAAATTGAGGTAACCGTTCCAAGCGCATCAGAGAGCCAAAAAAACCATCCCGTAATAAAGTGATGCTTTTGGGCACGGGTAAGCGTCTTAGATGAGGGCTTAAAATGCTGCCAATGTTTTTTAAGAATCTGTATAGCCCCGTAAGCCCAGCGGTGGCGCTGATTTTTAAATGCTTCTATTGTATCAGGAAGCAGACCGTGACCATATCTGCGATTTGTATAGTGCCCTATATAACCTGCCTCAAACAGTCTTAGCCCCAGTTCGCTATCTTCAACTATGGTGTCCGTGTTCCATTGACCTACTTCATCAAAAGCGCTTTTTCGTATCATAAGCATAGTGCCGTGGGCAACAATGGCATTCTCCTCATTACGCTCAACCATTCCGATATCGAAGAAACCTGCATATTCAGCATTCATAGCTGTTTTTAGAAGTGACTCATTGCCGTCTCTGTGGTCTTGAGGAGCTTGTACAAGTGCTACTTTAGCATCATCAAAAATAGGCACCAACTCAATAAGCCAGTTTGGACTAATAACATAATCGGCATCAATTACCGCTAATATCTCCGTAGTCGGATTTGCGTAAGGAAGTGCCTTGTTTAACGCTCCGGCTTTAAAGCCTGTACACTCAATATCGAGATAGACAAATTTCGAGCCAAGTTCCTCGCATAAAGCTTTAATAGGCGCTTTGTAGTAATCCTCAGGCGTATTGTTGATAATAACAAGCACTTCATAATTAGTATAGTTTAGTTTTGAAAGCGCCTTAAGCGTCTCTTCTAAAACATTTGGCTGCTCTTTATATGCAGGTACATGTATGCTTACAAACGGAACATGGTTTGATTTAAGGTCAAGAGGAATAAGTCTTCTAGGACGTTTCCCGATTGTACATTTAAAGAGTTCATTTGCTTTGGCAAGCGTTATTAACGTAAGAGGAATCATAAGTATCGAGCCCATCACCCACATAACCCAAGTACCAAAATTCATATAGTGTATAAATGGATAAACAGCCGACATAACGATACCAAAAGAGATACCCTGTGCAGCCAGACCGTAAGTCATAGCATGCAAGAAATTTATATGTTGATTTCTAAGCCCAAAGAATGTCAAAATAGCACCAATTAACACTGCGGCAATCATCTGCATAAACCAATAAGGAGTTACAAGAACAGCGCCTTGTAGCTCAAACTTTAGATTACGATTAGCATCAAATATACCCCAGTATTGTCCTACGCTGCCCTCGTCAACACCTTTCCAAGGCTGATCAAACGCTTCAAGAAGGTTATAGCTAAACTTCTGCTCTTTCGCTAAAATTAAAAATCTTCTAACAATGGTTGCTTGATTTTCAGGACTTGCAACTGAACCGCTATTGTTATATCCTTGACTTGGCCATCCAATCTCACCTATCATTATAGGTTTGTTTTTGTACTGATCTGTTATTGCTTTGTATTTCTCTTTGAAAAACGGCACAAACTCTTCAGCTTTAACCTTTTCCCAATAAGGAAGAATATGGATGTTGATAAAATCTACTTCATCCCCTAAGTATGGATAGAGCAGCCACATATTCCAAATTTCGGCAGTTGTGACCAATACTTTATGCTTTGTTGCTTTAGATATTTTTTCTTTAGATTTTTTTGCTTTAGATTTTTTATCAGCTTTGCCTACGTTATCAGCATTGTCAATACTATTAACAAATGTCTTGAACTCTCTAATTATCTCAATCAGCTCTTCAGGTGATAAATCATCGCGAAGAAGAACCTCATTTCCGACTATAATAGAAGTTAGATTTTGGTAATAAGTTGTTATGAGTTCTTTAGCTAATGAGATTTCTATTTTATTATCTTCCACATCTGAAGATAACCAGAAACCGAAATGTGCCTGCATACCGAGTTTCTTTACAACAGGCAACACTTGTTGTGCATCTTCGGCAGAGTATAGACGAACTGTATTTGTAAATCTCTTCAGAAGCGTCAAATCTCGCTCAATCTCCTCTTCGCTAAGCATCTCTTTCGCATTGCTTTTTGTATATGGCGCATAAGAGACAGACTGTATGATGTTTTCGGCATCAGGAGGGGTAATGAACTTCTGATCGCTACTCAACCAGAAAAAAACTTGGATAAACGACGCCAATAAAAGTGAACTTAAAATATATTTCAATGAATTCCCTAAAAAATAAAACGAATTGTATAGCAAAATTTCAAAAAATGTTACTAAATAAAAAAATTTATAGCCTAAAGTTTAATTTTGAAGTGCAAAACCAATTCTAGACCACTCAAACACCAAAAATAAGAAGCAAAACAGGCAACAATAAAAGATCTCCTACTACTGCCGCAAACATAACCATGGCAGTTAAAAGCCCAAAGTATATAGTAGGCAAAAAGCTCGAAAGAACCAGTATGCTAAATCCGACTATAATTATAGTTGAAGTATAAAACATCGCTGTTCCTATGCTTTTGTGAGAACTATACATAGCACCGACTGCATCGCCGCTCTCTTTATAGTCAATCTTATATCTGTAAATATAGTGAATGGTGTTGTCAACCGCAATACCTAAGCCTATGGCAGCAATGGTGGTAGTCATCATATCTAGCGGTATATCCATCCAACCCATAAATCCAAAAACAACACCAACGGGGATAACATTTGCTATCATACCGACAGTCGCTATTTTAAAACTTCTAAACAGAGCCAAAAACATTAAAAACAAAATCAAAACAACTGCACCGATAGTTTTGATTTGAGAGTTGAAAAGAGACTGGAGCATATTGTTATACATAATCAAAATATTTGTAACTTTATACTCTTCATATTTTGGATTTACTATCTTTTTCAAATCACTATTTATTTTTTTTATCAGCTCATCTCTTTGAAGTTTTGGAAGTGAATCGATTATTCTGGTGCTTATTCTTGCTTGATTGTTTTTTATATCAATGTATGGCGTAATAATGATTTTTTTGTATTCAATCGGCAACTCTTTATACATAAGCGCCAATGTCAGACCATCAGCCTCTTTCCCGCCGTTTAATACTTTTAGAATCTCTCCGGTTGTTGAGAGGGAGAGCACTTTTCCGATGGCTTCAAGCGAATCAAGATAGTCATGAACCTCTTTTATTTTTTGCATCTTATTTTGAGTGAACCAATACTGCTCTTTATCGCCCTCTTTCTCCTCAAACTCATCTGAAAAAGAGTCCAACTCCGCGTTATCTTCATCCTGAGCAACTTTTATAGTTTCTACTTCATCGCTCTGCTCTTTAAACGTCAAAACAACATCAAGCGGCGTGGTTCCGCCCAATTTTTGATCTATTAACGCCATTCCTTTGTATATATATGTATCTTGCTTAAAATAATCAATAAAACTATTTTCAACTCTCAGTTTCATAGCGCCGGTAATCGAAAAAAGAGCTACAAAAATCGTAACAAACAGTATTGTTTTTCTATAATTGTCAACAACGCGTGCCACTTTAGATATAAAAGAGGCTTTCTCTACAAGCGAAGAGTTAGGCTTTTCATTCTTTAAAAAGATAAGGCTCAGAGGAAATATAATAAAAGTTATAAAAAGCGATATAACCGAGCCAAGGCTCATCATCCAGCCAAAATTAATTACAGGGAGTATTCCGCTAAAAACTAAAGAACTAAAACCGGCAACCGTTGTAATCACAACATAAAATGACGGCAGTGCCATTAACGAAACCGTATTTAATACTAGATTTTCCTGCGTTTCCTCTGGATGTTTTTCTTGAAGTTCTCTATACTTTACTATAAGATGAAGAATAAGTGACATATTTATAATGAGCTGAAGTGAAATAAAGTTTGACGAAACAACAGTTACTTCCAGCCCTAAAATCCCCAAAACTCCGCTTGTTATTACCATAGAGACAGTGCATATAAGAAGTGCTATTGCGACCCATTTTACATCTCTTAAAAGCAGATAGATAATAGCTATCAAAAGCAGCAGCATAATGGAGCCAAAAATCCTCAAGTCGTACTTTACAAACTCAATCATATCATCGGCTATCATATCTACCCCGCCTAAGTGGAGTTTTATACCTTTATGAGTTGATTCAAAATCTTGTAAAATCTCCCTTATTTCAGTAATGGAGAAGTGATTTCGTTCTCTTAAAATATCTCTATGTTTTTTTAACTCAAGTGATGTTTTTTCATAGCTGCTCTTCTCATCTTTGGTTAAAACTCTCTCTTTTTTAAGTTTTATGTAGTTGTCTCTTTCATTTATAAGGGAAAAATATTTTTCATCTCTTTTAAGATTTACCAGAATTGCAGTTGTTTTAAAATCATCACTCACTAAATTTTGCTTATAAAGAGCGCTGTTTAAAAACTCTTTTTTCACAAGCTCTTTGTCTATATTTGGGGTTTGTAGAGTTGGGATATTTTTTACAAGTTCTTTTATGGGTTGCGGCGGAGATTGCAAAAGCGGAACATTTATTATAGAATTTATAGACTCAACTATCTCTATTTTTTGGATTTGTGAACCAAGCATTTTTATATTTTTTATATTTTTTTCACTCAGCAAATCATCTTCTATGCTGTAAGTTACAACTAAAAAATTTGGCGCTTCAAATCTTTTTATAACATCTCTTGAGTATTCTAAATCTTTGTCATCTTCAAGAAGCAGTGTTTCAGCACTTGCATCTATCTCTAGTTTGAACGCAAAAACAGTCATTATAAGCACAAAAACAGCCATAACAGCCAAAACTGTTTTTGGATATTTTAAAAGATGATTTTGGTATAAATTTTTTAACATAGTGCCTATGACTGCTTAGCTAAGACATCCATTAGCTCTGTTATACTTTTTGTTTGTAAAAACTCTTTAAATTGAGCCTTGTCGGTTTTAAGGATACTTACTCCCAAAATCTCAACATCATAAACTAGCCAGCTATCTTTGGCATTTATTTTTTCTTTTGGTTTGTGAAACTTATAGACAATCTCCAGCTTCTCTTCTTTGCTGATGAGATCCGTAACAAAAACTATTCTGTTTGGCTGCGGCTGTTCCATCTTTTTAACTTCAACTTTTTCATCTTTATATGCATCAATCTTTGCAGAGTAGGACTGTTTCATCCTCTCAACATAAAGTTTAAGAAACCTCTCTTTGTTCTCTTTTGTAAGCTCTTTCCACGCATCGCCAAGGCTAAGTTTTGCCATAAGTTCAAAATCAAACATCGGTGTTAAAGATTTTACAATATTGCCGTTTCTATCATTTTTAGACAACTTTTTATCTTCAACTATCAAGATAACTTCGTTTATCTTATTTAAAAAATGCTCTTTTAGCTCCACCTGCTCATTAGCTGCCAAATTTTGTGCAAACAGCGTTGCAACCAACAGCATCAAAATTCTTTTATATATTTTTCTCATTTTTACTCCTCAATCTGTTTATCTCTATACTGCTCATACACATTTCTCAAATATGGGTACAAATCCACGGCATCTTTTCTCATCCTCTCATATCTGTCCATATTTAAAGATACGTAATTTATCTTTTCCAATGATTTTGCGCCCAAATACTCCGCCGAGGTATCCGTTAGAGTCCAGTAACTTCTCTCTGTGTAGTCAATCGGGCTTAGCAGTGCATCGGGATAAAGGCTTACAACATCTCTTAAGTTTGATGGTCCAAGAAGTGGCAGAACAATATGCGGACCGCTTGGAGCTCCGTAAAAACCAAGCGTTTGACCAAAATCTTCTTCATGTGCTTCAAGTTCAAAATAGCTCTTTGCTGGATCAAAAAGTCCTAAAACACCGACTGTACTGTTTACAACAAATCTGCTCGTCTCCTCAGAAGCATTGCAAAACTTACCCTGCAATAGATTGTTAGCAAGACGCATAGGAAAGTAAAGATTGTTGAAAAAATTTCTAACACTCTCTCTAACCTCTACATGCAGCACTGCTTTGTAACCGTTTGCAGCCGGTTTTAGAACATACTCGTAAGCACCGTCATTAAAGCTTGTCATTGCTCTGTTGTAGCCGCTAAATGGATCATAAATCTCTTTGGCTTCAAACTCATCTGTAAATCCGGCAAGTTCGCCGTTTGAATCATCCCTGCTCTTATCTTCGTGAACAACTGCCTCTTTTGGTTCTTCAACCGCCTTTGAACTACATCCGGTAAAAGCAAATGTCATAGATAAAAATAGAGCCAAATAAACAAATCTCATCCTATACCTTCACTCTATCTGTTAAAGCTCTGCTTAGAGATAACAAATCTATGTTTTCCAGACTAACTCCTGTCGGTACGCCTTGGGCAATTTTTGAGTAGTTTATATTAAAATTACTTAATTTATCTTCAATATATAGCATAACTGCATCATTTGCAATAGAAGGTGTCAGCGCAAAAACAACCTCTTTGACGCCAGAACTTACAAGTTTTTTCAAGCTGGATAAATTCAACTCTGCCAATGACTCTAAAACAAAGTATCTACCCTCAAATAGCCTATTCTCTTCCAAAAGCAGTATATCTTTTGCATTTTCTACTATACATAGAAGTGTCTCGTCTCTGCCCTCGTCGCAACAGATAAAGCAGAGTTCATCTTCGCTCATTCCGCCGCAAGATGCACACTGTTTCAAGCTTCCTAAAGCCTCTTCAATGGCATGAGATATCTTCATACCTACAAAACTATCCTTCATAAGCATATGATATGCTAATCTTGTCGCCGACTTTTTTCCTATCGTTGGGAGCTCTTGAAGCGCATCTACGAGTTTGTTAAACTTATCTAAAGAACCTCTCATAAACTCTCTTCTTCACCGCTTTTTGGTAGTAGAATCCATAATTTTAAAGGTGCTTTTAATCTTCCTGCTCTGCTTCCCGCTTCATCTCCGTAACCAAAAAAGAGATCGGCTCTAACACTCCCTTTTATAGCCCCGCCGATATCTTGTGCTATAACTATTCTGTTTAAATCTTTTTCTTTTGTTTGCGCACTCATATATAACATACTTCCAAGAGGAAGATATCTCTGATCTACCGCAACAGAGCGGCTTGGTGTTAAAACAACCCCAAGTGCTCCAGTAGCAGGTTTATCTCTCTTTTTAAAAAAAACTACGGACTCATTGTGGTTCAACAACTCATCTACCCTTGTGGGATTTTTATCGCACCAATTTTTTATGCCCTTCATGGACGCTTGTGCATAACTTATTTCACCGGCATCTATCAGATATTTTCCTATAGAGCTGTATTTGTATCCGTTTAGATTATCAAAGCCGACATAAATTACTTCTCCGTTATCAAGCAAAACTCTACCTGAACCCTGCACTTCTAAGAAAAAAAGCTCTATTCTTGAGTCAACATAACAGACTATATCCGCATCTAACGTTCTAGTGCTGAGCTCTTTTCTTGAGTAGTATGGAACAACCTTGTTGTTTCCGTCATGCCTGCCTCTTAATCTATAATTTTGCAGTTCCGGATATTGCGAAGCCAAACTAACAACAATTAAATCCCGCGGGGTTGAATAGACGGGGTAGAGATATGGCTCCTTTTTTGTCAGCGAACCTTTTAAAAGCGGCTCATAATAACCAGTTAAAAGCCCGTCATCCTTAGCATCTGTTGCATCTATCTTATATGGTGTAAAGTTTTGCATAAAAAAACTTTTTGCATCCATTACATCTTTAGCGCTCTTGCACAACCCTTCATATAGCGCTTTTGTTTTAGTAGTTTTACAACTCTCAAGAAAAGAGTTTAGAGCCCCAGAATAATCCTCTTCATGCCAATTTGGCAACTCGTCGAATCGGCTCTTTGTAAACTTCGGTTTTGACAACTTCTCAACTTCCGGCTTTGGAATATCGCAAATTGGCGGCTCAGGTCTTTTGGAACAGCCTACAAGCAATAAAATAGTGATTAAAAATAGTATATTGTGTTTCATAAATGTAATTATACATACATTAAATTTAAAACGATATAATTGCGAAAATTTTAAATGTGAGGATATTAAAATAATATGCAAGATTTAAGCTATTACGAAATATTAGAAGTCTCACGAGACGCAGACCAAACAACAATCAAAAAAGCATATCGAAAAATGGCTAAAATTTACCATCCTGATAAAAATCATGGTGATGGTGAAGCTGAGAGCAAATTTAAATTATGTAATGAAGCATATCAATGCCTAAGCGATGACAAACAAAGAAGTATTTACGACAGATACGGCAAAGAGGGACTTGCCGGCATGGGCAGTCGCGGTCGTTCTTCTGGCGGGTTTGATGATTTAGGCTCGATGTTTGAAGAGATGTTTAATGGTTTTGGCGGAAGCTCACGCCGTCGTCAAAATCCTTCAGATATGGAGAAGTATCCGCTTGACATGAATGTCGACATGTCAATTAGTTTTAACGAAGCTATTTTTGGATGCGAAAAAGAGGTAGAGTTCAGATACAAAAACTCTTGCAAAAGCTGTAAAGGCACTGGTGCAAAAGATGGTAAATTATCTACATGTAATCAATGTAGAGGTCAGGGGCAGGTTTTTATAAAACAGGGCTTTATGACTTTCTCTCAAACTTGTCCTGCATGTAATGGAGTCGGTTCTGCTCCATCAGCACCTTGTAACAGCTGTGACGGCAAAGGGTACCATGAAGAGAGAGGCAATGTAACCATTAAAGTTCCCAAGGGAATAGACAACGGGAACCGCCTTAGAGTCTCTGGAAAAGGAAATATAGGCAAACGCGGAACCAGAGGCGATTTATACGTCACTTTTAGCGTAAAACCTGACAAACATTTTCAGCGAGACGGCAATGATGTTTACATCGCAATTCCTGTATTTTTTACGCAGGCTGTTGCGGGAGATACGCTAAGTATCCCCTCACTAACGGGCGAACTTGAATTAAAACTAGATATCGGCACAAAAGACAAGCAGCACTTCATATTTAAAGGCGAAGGAATAGAAGACGTTCACGGTCACGGCAAAGGAAACTTGATAGCGCAGGTAAA
>JAURYA010000100.1 GCA_030654155.1 Sulfurimonas sp.
GTTTTGAATATATTTGTTAATGATAAAGTAAGTCAAATCAGCAAAAAGCCAGTTATTGCCCTCCTCAACAGTGGTGAGCATTTTTAGCAGGTTCTCTTTGTTTAGGTAGGAGTTTTCATACCCTTTTATGCCGCTTCCAAGCAGAGTTACTGCGTGATAAACTTCAGGAATAGCATTAAAAATTAAAAACATTGCATTAGGATACTTTTTTAACTTTAGTAATGCATCGTCAATATTTGATACACTCATTTCATCTAACATTACGATAACTTTATTATTATACTTTTCCAAGTACTCAAGCAGGGCATCAAAACTTTCTACATGTGCTGTTTCATACGATTTTAGTAAAGCATTTTCCCAGTGTCTCTGAATAGAGGACATGTTTGTAAATAAAATTATCTTTTTCATAACTACCTTTCGCTTAGTACATTTTCACGTGCACGCAGTATTGGCTTTAAGATATAGTCAAGTACCGTTTTCTTACCGGTTATAATATCTACGTCCGCTGTCATACCGACCATTATATTTAGCTTTTTCTCTTTATTGCCCAAGTAGTTTTCATCAGTTTTTATGCGAACTAGGTAGTAGTTTTGCCTACTGGCTTCATCATAGATAGTATCAGCACTGATGTGCGTCAACGTCCCTTTTATTGAGCCGTATATTGCAAAATCATAAGCAGAGAATTTTACTATTGCGCGTTGCCCAGGAAATAAAAAAGCAATATCTGAGGGTTTTATTTTTGCTTCAATAAGCAGGTTGTCTTGAGTCGGAACAACTTCGATTATATTCATTCCTGGTTTTACAACGCCTCCCACCGTGTTTACCAACAACTGCTTTATGGTCCCATCTACTGGAGAACGGACAAGAGTACGATTAACTTTGTCTTCTCTGGCGATATTTACACTCTCAATTCTTGTCATCTCAGCTTTAGTCTCATTGAATTTTTCTTTGGCAATATTGCGAAATTTAAACTGAATTTCCAGAATATTGTTTCGTTGTTCATCTATAATAGAGTTAAGGCGAGGGATGGAAAGCTTTGTTGATTTCATCTGTCCCTCAATGGTGCTGGCTTCTCTTTGGAGTTTCAAATACTCAACTTCAGATACTATTCCCTTATCGACTAAAGGTTTGTTGAGAGCTAACTCTTTTGTGATAAATTCATAGCTCTTCGTTAGATTTGAGACTCTTGCTTCAGCTTCTCTGAGTTCATCTTTTTTTTGTTCCAAACGGTGTTTGTAGATAAGCACACTGTTTTCCAATTGCTCTTTGTTGCTAAGATAGAGAGACTCTTCATGCTTAATGAGTTCAGGAGAGTTTTTTCTAATACCATCAGCTACGCTAAAAGGAGTGCCAGTTGATTCAGCTAAAAGTCTAATGCTCTTTGCTTGAAGTTCATTATAGCGGAGCTGACTCTCTACAAAGCTGCTTACGAAACCGGTATCGTCGATTTTTATAAGAATATCTCCTTTTTTTACCGTCTCTCCCTCTGCGACAAGAATCTCGCTTACAATTCCGCCTTCAAGATTTTGAATGACTTGAACCTGAGTAGAAGGTATTACTTTTCCCTGCCCACGGGTAAGAGCATCAATTTCGGCATTGTAAGCCCAGTAAATTAGCCAAATAATAAAAAAAGCGCCAACCCACAACATGATTTTAGCAGCCAATGTATTGTGAGTGAGCATCGCGGCACTTACAGAGTTCATATACTCCAAATCTTCCTCATCTTTAATGCGAAGATTTTTAATATCTTTTTTATTGTAAGAGTACTCTACAAACTTATCTTCAAGATTCATTGGCAACTCTCTTCTTTGGTGTCTGCAGCTGCATTAATACTTCATCATGAGGACCGTCTAAAACAATTTTGCCTTTGTCTAGTAAAATCAATCTTTGTGTAAGTGCCAGCAGAATGTTTTTATGTGATATTAAAAGCATAGTTTTGTTCACTTTATAGCTGTTTATAGCTCTGATAAAGTTGCCCTCATGCGTGCTGTCCATGGAGTTAGTCGGCTCATCAAGCAAGACAATCGGTGCTTGATGTATAAAAGCTCTTGCGATGGAGATAGACTGTTTTTGTCCGCCTGAGAGCCCATCACCCCTCTCTCCTACAGGCATATCATACCCCATTGGGTGCGTATCTACAAAGTCACTGACACCGCTTAGCTTGGATACCTTTAAAATATCTTCATCGCTCGCACCGGGTGATCGCATCACAATATTCTCTTTTAGCGTTCCTTGAAGCAAAATAACATCTTGTGGGACATATGAAATATTGCGTCTTAAATCAGCAGGGTCAATCTGCTTTATATCTATGCCGTCTATTAAAATAGAACCCTCTGTCGGCTCATACAGACCCAATATCAGCTTCTCTAGGGTTGTCTTTCCGGAGCCGTTGGTGCCTATTATGCCGACAGATTCTCCAGGGTGGATAACAAAGTTAACATCATCTAAGATTTTGCTATCTGTATTTGGATAGATAAAGCTTACATGCCTAAACTCAATTTTGCCTGTAAATGAGGGACGTTGAACGAAATTTTTAGCCTCTTCGCGCTCAACGGCGAGTTTCATAATGTTGTTTATGGCGTCATATGCAGTTTTTGTTTGCTGAAAATTCGCAATTAGTGCTGCGACTTGACCTAGAGGCGCTAACATTCTTGAGCCTAGCATAACAACCGCAATTAGCCCTCCCATAGTCAACTCTCTCTCTCCAATTGCATAAACTCCGCCTACAATAAGCGCTATAGTGTTTAGCTGTACTATGAAATTGACAAAAGTGGAGATTGAGTTTGATAAAATCTTTGACTTGAGCCCTTTTTTTGCTACGTCTCCCGTTGCTTCTTCCCACTTCCACTGATACTGCCCGCTTATTCCCAGCGCTTTGATGGTCTCAAACGCGCTAAGTGATTCTATTAGTACAGCGTTTTTTCTAGCAGATGCTTCGTATGTGTTTTGGACACTGCGTCTCATTGGTTTTTCAACAATTATGCTGTATATAACGATAATCAAAGCACTTGCAATAGGAATAACAATTAGCCAACCGCCGATAATGTAGATTATAAATAAAAATATGATAGTAAATGGCAAATCTATAATAGTAGCTATTGATGAAGCTGTAAAAAAGCCTCTTATAGAATCAAAATCTTTTAAGTTACTGGCAAAAGAGCCGACAGAGCGAGGCTTTGAGGCTATTTTTAGATTTAATACATGTTCAAATATAATTGATGACATAATAACGTCGCTTTTTTTAGCCGCATTTTCAAGAAAATAGGAGCGTAAAAATTTTAGAATAATGTCAAAAATATAGATAACGATGATGCCTGTTGCAAATACCCAAAGTGTGTCCATTGCGTTGTTTGGCACGACTCTGTCATATACATTTAGAGTAAAAATAGGAGTTGCCATTACAAAAAGGTTAATTAAAAATGAGGCTATTATTACATCAACATATACGCCTGAAAAGTACTTTATAGTTCCCCAAAACCAGTGATGGCTCTCATGCTTTAAAAGGCGATTATGTGCGTCTTTGTAGTGGTGTTCATGTTTAAGCAGAAATGCAAAATTAATATACTCAGCTTCAAGAAACTCGGTTTCAACCCAGTTCTCAGCTTCGCCAACTTCAGGAAGTATTATTTTTGCATATTTTTTATCTGGACTTATCTCTGTTAAGATGCATGCTTTTTCATTTTCGCCATCGCCCTTTAAAACCAGAATGACTGGCAGAAGCAGAGGGGATATATCTTTAAATTGGTAGTTTACTAACTTAGAGCTAAATCCTGCACGCTGTGCGGCACGGTGAAAAGCTGATTTTGAACCTTCTTGATCCAGTGAAAAAAGTTTTGGCGTAACTCTCCCAGCAGGAATCGGCAAATCTGCAACAAGTGCATCAGCACTGTAAGGACGGTTGTAGAGCTTGGTAAAAATTACCAAGCACTCCAATAGAGGATTTTCAATAGTGTTACTCAACTGTGATATTCATCTCTTCTAAGATTTTACCCGTGTAAGCCAGAATCTGATAGTAAGATATCAATCTGTCATATTCAGCGGTAGTTTTGCGGTTTTTTGCACTGTTGTACTCTAGTTCTATATTTAAAAGGTCGATGATGCTTCTTCTTCCGAGTTCATGCTCTTTTTCATAGTCAGAAACAGTTTCACCACTTGATTTTATGGTGTTATCTAAGTGAACCAGCTGCTGTTTCGTTGATTCAAAAGTTTGCCATGCGATTTCAGTATATGCCTGTATATAGCGTCTTGCATCTGCAAGCGTGCTGTTTTTGTTAAGTAGTCTGTGCTGATTTGCCTGTTTGTTTGCTTTGTCGGCAAAACCGTTAAAGATATTGTAGTTCAATACAAGAAGAGCGTTATAACCAGAATCTTCTTCGTACAGACTATTATGAATTGGGTTATCTAAATCAGTAGAAACTCCATGGACATTTTTATTCCAATACCCTTCTACTTTAATATCAGCCTTTGGATAAAACGGTGCATTTGAGCGCTTTAGCGCAGCAGTTGCAACTTCAATATCTGCTTGTGAGACTTGGATTTTCGGATTGTTTTTCATAGCAATCTCAATTAAAGAGCCTAAATCATTTGCAGGTATATTTCCAACAGATGGTTTTTGCAAATCTGCCACACTTATGTTGCCCGGTAAAATACGCTCAAAACTTGAAATCGCATTATCATAATTTTGTTCTGCCAAAAACTGGATACTTAGAGCATTTTCATATCTGGCAAGAGTCTGCTTATAGTCAGAGCTGCGACCGACGCCCGCTTTTACCTTTTCATCTATCTGTGAGATATATTTTTTATGTACAGCCACATTGTCTTTAGCGGTTTGAAGCAACTCATGGGTTCTTAAGACTTCGATGTAGTATGTTGAAGTTGCTAACGCCAACTCATTTGCACTCTCTTTAACGGTATCGCCCGCAGATAAGATAAGTGCTTTTTGTTGTTTAACTGCATATGTTGTGTCAAAACCGGAAAAAATATTTTGAACCAATACCGCAGAAGCGTCTTGACGTATCAAGCTCTCGCTCTCTCTGTCGTTATTGATTGTTTTTGTTACCTCTGGACCGACAGAGTAAGATAAATCAACAGACGGCAAATAACCGGCTTTTGCACGAGTAAGCAACTCTTTTTGTGCATTTCTATCCTCTTTTTTCATCTCAATCTGCGGATGCGTTTGAACTGATTTTTGAACAGCCTCAGCAAGAGACAT
>JAURYA010000004.1 GCA_030654155.1 Sulfurimonas sp.
CGTCCAATACTTTATAATTCATCTCTTCCCTGACTGTTTGTTTAAAAAATTGTATCATAATTCAATATTAATTTATAAAACGCGAGGCTTATTATGGGTTGGACTTGCCAACATGATTATAAAGGTTACTGCAAACTCATTAAAAAGGAGTGTGTTCCCGGAATGAGGGGATGCATACTAAAGAGCAGCGACTACACATTTAGTACCGGCAGTTTTGAAGAGGATAAAAAAGTACAAGAAGAGAAAAAAGAGGAGATTGATTTTGCTGCATTGGCGAGAAGCCATTAATCCCAAAATTCAAGCGGATTTGGATACAAAAATGTATAGTCCAGCTCTTTAATCACCTTATCAGAAGAGACTCTGCGCTTTGAAAACCCCTCAAATTTTCCGATTTCAGAACCAAACTTTTGGCTGTTTTTTCTATGAATCTCCTGCCTTGAGGGATGAAGCGGGGCAACTAGATTGTATATGCCGAGATTTACAATATTTTCAATCATCTTTTTTACAATATTTATCACATCATCTTTATGGATGTAGTTTACATAACCGTCACTAAAATCAGCAGCACTCTTCCATCTTCCCGCAACCCTGTCATCCCCCATAAGTCCGCCAAGTCTTAGGATAATAACATTCTCTTTTAGTCCAAGAATCAAATCCTCGGCCTCTTTTATTAAAGAGGGCTGGGTTATCTCAAAGCTCTCATTGACATCCTCGTCAAACTCCCTGTAGATGGATATTGAGCTCATTAAAATAATATTACATGCAGGTTTTGTAAGCGTAGCTATTTTTCGCAGCGTCTCTAAATAGTTGTCTTTTGTATTTATTGCGATAATTACTATATCGCTCTGCCAAAAAGGGGAGTTATCGTGGGTTGTTTGTCTGGAAAAACACTCTACATGTAGATTTTTAGAAAGCTCGCGTGCTAGGGGTTTTCCTAGCCAACCGCATCCGACAATACCGACACTCTTTGTTTCGTTCATTTCTTAGGTTTGTTTGTTTGATAGCTTTTTTTAATCGTTATCATCTCATAGAGTGAGATTTCCTCGCCTGCTTCTTCAATGAGTTTATCGGTGTCGCTAAACTGACCCTTCATCTTCTCAATATCTTTATATCCGGCAGGTTTAATCTCATTCATCGCAGTGCCTACAACAATCGCCCATACAAAAACAAGCATAACCCAAACAGTTTTTTTAGCGCCCGCATAAACACCAACGAAGTGAAAAGCAAGACTTAAAGCTATGGCAATTACCAGTATAACAATTAGACTCATTTTGTTAAAGGCTCCTCTCTTGGTTCAACTACGATTCCGGCATCTTTAACCATTTTATCGCTAAATTGCTTAACGCCTATGGTCGCAAGAACCATCAACCCACAAATCAGAAGCAAGAAAAACATTGCTAACGAATATCGCTTAAGTATTTCCAACATCTATTTTGTCTCTTTTTTTTGCTTTTCTTCTTCTTCCATCTTAAGATTACTGTTTGTCCATTCAATACATCTTGAAGTATGGAAATCCCTCTCATAATCACTATTTTTAAATAGATGCTCTTCAACGATCCAGCCCAGTTCTTTAGACAAAATTACAGATCTTGCAACAGTTCTTTTCATCTTGTTTTCACAAATTATCTCTTTGCCGGAGTTAAACATCTCTTCAACCCCTTGCATCCTTGACGTTGTCACATTGTAGTGAAGAATTATCATAATAGCTACAAATGCGCCGACAAACAGCATCCCTTTTTTAAATGCGCCCTTTGGCACAAAATCTCTTGTCGTTACAATTGCTGTGATGCTAAGTATAAAAATTCCTATAACTATATATACTATCTCTAATTCTAAAAAAAGCTCCATGGCTATTCCTTATATATTATATTTTTCTTCCCAAGCTTCAAACTCAGGCGTAAAGTACTCTATTCTTACTTTTTTAAACTCTCTTGAGCTGTAAAGCGGCATATAGCTCTTTGCCTCTATCTCTAAAGCCATATCAGCGATAATAGCATTTGTCTCCTCAGTGCTTTTTCCATGAACCATTGTAAAAAGATTGTATGACCAATTTGCGTATTTAGGACGAAGATAACAGTGGCTTACTGCACTAAATGCAGCTGCTTTTTCACCTATCTCCTCTCCGTTTTTTTCATCAACATCCCATACAACCATTGCATTTGCGCTGAAACCGGCTTTTCTATGGTTAAGTATAGAAGCAAATCTTCTCATGACACCCGCTTCTTGAAGTTCACTCAACGCGTTAAAAAAAGTATCATAATCAATATTCAAAGCCTCAACTATGTTCTTAAAAGGCTCTTTTACCATCTCGATATCATTTTGTGCATATCGGATAATGGAATGATGCAGAGGAGTCATCTCTATTTCAGTATGCTTGACTCTTTTTACTTCCTCTTTTTTCTCATCATTTCCGGTCGTATTTAACTTAACATTGATTTTAAAAAGCTTTAGTGTCGGAAGGATAATATAATCTTCGGCTCCAGTAGCTTTTGCCAAAATTTCAACTGTTTTTTCAAGGCCAAGTACAGATGTTGGAGAGACTGCAACGGTAAACCAGATATTAAAATCATGGTTTCTCTCATAATTATGCGATATTCCAGGATGAGAATTTATAATTTTTACAGCATCGCTTATTTTATCTGATGGAATTCTAAACGCTACCAAAGAAGAGACATAACCCAATCTTTTTGTATCAAATATTGCCGATGTTTGACGTATAATATTGCTTTTTTTCTGCTCTTGCAAAATCTCAAGAACCTCATCTTCACTCATGTTTAACTCATCAGCTATTACCATAAACGGTCTTGCAACCAAAGGAAATTTCTTTTGAATACGTGATAAAATTTCGTCTTTCATCTATTGTTATTCCATCCATCTTTTTATTTTTATTTTGTCGATTGTAATCTAATTTCAATTAATCCAAGTTGATTTTTATCAATAAGAGTTTTCAAAAAACTATGATATTATGTCGTAGAAAAATAGACGAAAAGAGACAGATGAGTTATTTTCCGGCCTTCTTAAAACTTGATAATAAAAAAATCCTGATTGTCGGCGGCGGTTACATAGCTTGTGAGAAGTTGGAGCATCTTTTAGATTTTACTTCGGACATCTCCATAATAGCGCTTGAACTCTCAGATGATATGAAAAGAGTTATAGAAGAAAAAAGTCTTAATTTTGAAAAAAGAGGCTATAAAAAAGGCGATATTAAAGATTTTGCCGTTGTGATAGTTGCCGTTGATAACATCCTTCTTCAAGCACAGATATTTGCAGAGTCAAAAAACTACAACTGTCTTTGCAACTCTGTCGATTCGGTAGATTATTGCGACTTTATATTTCCCTCATATATTAAAAAAGATGATTTAACCATTGCAGTATCTACATCTGGGGCATCTCCGGCGGTTGCAAAACACTTAAGAAAATATCTTCAAGAGTTAATTCCCTCTAGCATCGGTGAATTTTTGCAAGAGATGAAAGATTTAAGAAAAAGTTTGCCAAAAGGCAAAGAGAGAATGAAAATGCTTGATAAAAAAGCAGAAGATTATATAAATACATGGAGTCAAAAATGAATATGAAAAAAGCTTTAATATTTGGGTTTTTCACAGCCTTTTTAATTTTAGGAATGCTATCAATGAAGAGAGCAATGCCCGAAGCAAAAGAGGATCGCATATATACGGCTATAAAAGTTTACAGCCCGTACATGGTAGAGAAAAAAGTCGGTGGATTAACAATCATAGATAAACGAAATGGAGAAAAAGAGAGCCCAAGCTCTCAAGAGTTTTTTCACAGAGTAGATGAGCTAGATAAAGCGTGGGCAAAAGAGCATCTTAAAGTTGAAAACAATGAAGTTCTTATACTAGGCGAAAACAACCAAACAGTCGCTAGAATCTTTATCGAAACCGAAAAAGAGAGAGAGTTTGTTAAGAGATTTTACGGACTTTAAAATTATTTTACGCACTAAAACGAACGCGTCCGTTTTATGTGGCAGGGACAAATTTGTCCCTTGCATCCCCCTAAAGCTACCAGCATAAATGCTGGAGATTTACAAAGTTTTATAAATCAGTCTCTTAACTTAAAAGACAAGTAAAGCGCTGCAAGAAGCATAACAATCGCACTACTGTAAAGAACCGTATAATTTAGGTAGTGCAAAATAACCCCTCCGATAATCGAGAAGAACATCCCAAAAGAGACTATATTCATCTGAAGAGCAATATAGATAGGTCTTTTGTCCGCAGGGGCAATCTTCAGTATTAAGTTACTCGAAGCTATGCGGCTGCCGTCCATTGAAGCACCTACCAAAAAGAAGATAGCGATGTACTCATAGAGAGATGAGGCATTAAAAGCCAGAACTATTGCGATTATCTGAAGAGATATCGAGAGTTTTGCAGTCAGTCTGTTTCTCCCTCTCCCACTGAGATTTCCCCATAAAAAATTGCTGACCATCGCTCCGACCATTTGAGTAGTAATCAAAGAACCGATTGCAACACCGTCGAGGTCTATTTTTTGCTGGGCATCAAGTATTATAAAAGGCAGGGCAATAAGATATCCATAAGCCAGCAAAAATGTAGTAACCTGAACCTGCAGATTTTTATCCGCCTTTAAAAGTGCCCATGAGTTTTTCAAAAACTCTTTAAACGAGCTCTCTTTTTCTGAGACCTCCTCTTTTATCGGCTCATCGACCAAAGAGAATGCCAAATAACCAAGTCCCATAATAAACGAACTTATTATAAAGAGGTATCCATAACTTTGCGGTGCTTCAAATGACTCCAATATCCAAGCAGCAAGCGCTCCGCTGAGAAGCCCTCCCGCACCGCTGAAAAACTGACGGTATGCCATTGTTTTGCCGCGAAACTTATGACTGAATATTTTGGCCATTATCTCCCTGAAGTATATCGCGGCAAAACCGGCACTAAAAGAGAAGATAAATAGTCCAAAACCGATGGAAGCCAGGGTTACATTTGGATACTCTTCGCCAAAGAGGATAATTGCAACGCCTATTAAAAACCATGAGAGAAATCTAACAAAAAATACCCTGCGAAGATAGGGCATCATAAGTTTGTATGTTTGCGCGTGAAAAGCAGCAAAAAGCTGTACTACGACAGCTCCGCCCCTTAGAAGTGCGGCAAAAAAACCAACAAGCATAGAACTGCCGCCAAAGTAGTTTACAATTAGCGGCAGGATTGTAGATGGTTCGGCAATGGTTGTGCCAATTGCCAGAAAGAAGCCATGCAAGATATTTTTTACATGGCTGGAAAATTTATCCATTTAGTTTTTCGTAAGCTTCATTAATGGTTGCGGCTTTTTGCGCAACAAAAAGATAAACCGCGGCATTAAGACGTGCAAGTTTTAGAAACTCGTTTGATGGATTGTTTACCTGTTCCAGCGACTCCTCCAGTGTTATTCTCTCCCAAGATTTGGTATAGTTTATGCCGTAATGCTCTGGATCGACAATAATCTCCTCCACGTCATTGCCATCAGCAATCCACAACCTACCCTTGCTAAAAAGCTCAGGCGTTCCTTCATTTCCTTGGATGAGAGCAAGTCTTTTATACCTGTTTGCAAAGGCTTCAATATATTTTTTCACGAAAGGTTTGTGAAAAACACCAGTAATTGCATAATCGCTATTGGCAACTTTTGTTAACTTTTCAATGGTATTTAGCCCTGTTCTAAGACCTAGTCTCATACGAAGCGGCGTTAAATCATGCATCTCTTTGAAAAAATCAGCTCTGTCAAAATAGTGAAGATTTTTATTTAGCTCAATGTTAGTAGCCACCTCTTTTAGAGTTATGCCTGCCTTTGCGGGCGCCAAATCATCTCCTACTACGACAAGATTTAGTTCTGAATTCTCAAGAACTTTGGCAACAAGCGGAAATATAAACGGGTTGTTTGCTTTTCCGTCAAACGGATACCCAAGCTCTATGGAGTTAGCAACGGCTCTCTTTTTAATAAACAGATCACTAGCTTCAACAACTCCCCTAAATTCTTCCGTCGTCTCGGGCTTAAGTCTCCATCCAAGCAAAAAAGCGGCTATCTGCTCATTATGAACATTTTGCTTTAAAATCTCTTCCATCATCGCTTTTGACTCTTCAAAAGTCAAATTTCTATTACCTTTTTCGCCGGTTCCCACTGCGTGTATATACTTGAAAAAATTCATTTATTCTCTACTTTATGCAATTTTAGTTATTTATTCGTATGATATAATCATTTTATTAATATGAGATAATAAAAGGAGTTTTACATGTCAAAAGTAGTTTTAATAACAGGTGCAACATCAGGAATGGGCGAGCTTAGCGCAAAGCTCTTATCAGATAACGGATATATAGTTTATGCCGGAACAAGAGATCAAAATGCACAAACTCTCAGCGGTAATCTAAAAAACATATATATAGATGTTACAAAAACAGATAGCATCAAAAATGCTGTTGCTACGATTATAAAGAATGAGGGAAGAATAGACGTGCTTGTAAATAATGCCGGTTACGGACTTTTGTCAACACTTGAAGACGGAACCGATGAAGAGATATTCAACCAGTTCGATGTAAATGTGTTCGGGCTTATAAAAACGACAAGAGAAGTTCTTCCGTACATGAGAGAGGCAAAGAGCGGAGTTATCATTAACATAAGCTCATTTTTGGGAAAAATGGGACTGCCTCTTCTCTCACACTATAACGCTTCAAAATACGCTGTTGAGGGGATTGTCGATTCGCTTAGATTTGAGACTCTTCCTTTTAATATAAGAGTTCACTCTATCCAGGCAGGGCTATTTGGCACAAATTTTGTAAAAAAAGGGTTGGTTGCAAATGCGAAAACTACAAGTGAAAATTCGCCATACAAAGATTTGGTATCTCACTTTGTTCCAATCGTGGCAAAAGCTATCAATGAGGGACCAAAACCTGAGCCTATTGCGCAGACGATAAAAATGATTATTGAAAATGAGAATGCGGATATATCGATTCCCGTAGGTGTAGAAGCTACAACATTTGTTCCATTAAGAAAAGAGTTAAGCGATAAAGAGTTTGAAAATAAGATTAAAGAGACTTTTGGGATTTAAATTTTTTACTCTAAGCTACGAAAAACAGGTTTTTCGAGATTCATAGAGTAAACGAAGGGAAGACTAGTGCTTCTCTTTCTTTTTTAACTGTTCTACGATTGCGCTTCTAAGCTTTAACAACTCATTCATAGGAGCGTTTTTGTTGTCACCCGAAATATGCTGATTGTGATAAATTATAGTAGAAGAAGCTGTCTCTCCATTGAAAGACTTCTCAACTATTACCGCCTCACTCTTATACTCTGTTACGTCCCACCCCTCTTCTTTTGCCGCTGCTTTTATAGCTTTTAGGACATCTTCACTTTTGTGATGGCCAACAAATATTGCCGTCTTAGGCGTTGACTCATCTGTTTTTTCGATATGAGCACCCATTTCCAATTTACTTGGACCAACAGAACTCTCTGAAGTCGAACTACAACCTACTGACAATCCAAGCGTTGCAACTAATATAGCAACCGTTGATAACGTTTTTCCCACTTTCTATCCTTTTGTTTTATCTAAATTACATGTAAAATTAATTCTATTTAAAAAAAATTAATTAATCAATGATATAATAATAGATATAAAATAAAATTTAAATTTAACAAAAGAGTTTAAAATGGTACTTCAAGATATTGTGATTATTTGCGCCATGAGCGTTCCAATGTTAATGTTTTCCGTGTTTCCAGGAATAAAGCTCGGAGAGTATCTTGGAGAGAAATACGATTTAGAAGAAAAACAGAAGCGTGTCGTTATAATAACGTCAACACTGGCATTTGCTTTTACCCTATCATCTCTTCTACACTTCATTTAATCACACCATAAAATAACCTCTCTGTATTACTAAAGTTGATACTAAAAATCCTAATATGTTTCAGATTGTTACAGAAATAATAAAACAAACCTTAAATATTAAATTAAGTAAAAAAATTGATTTATATCAACTAGTTTTAAACTAAATAGGACTAAACTTCTCTTGATTCTGAAAAATTTAATAATTGAAGGAGAAACAAAAGATGGTTGGTGAAATCTTGATGACACAAGATATTCTTGTTGATGAATTCTTACCCCTATTTATAGCTTCTACTCTTGTTTTAGTATTTGGAGGATTCTATGTTGGTATATATACAGCTGTAAAAGTCAAACTGCTCAAAAATTGGGCTATGCCTTTTAGCTACCTATTTTGGATATTAACAGCTTACTGTTTGTATCTTATGGGAAGCTATATGCACGTAAATGATTTTACAGCCAAGGCTTTAGTTGTTGCTGCTATTGGAATATTAATACTTCCACATGCAATTTATTACATGCAAGACCGTGTTCACGAAGAGAATGAACACTAACTTATATATATTGACCCATAATTTATAGGAGGGTACAGTGGCTAAAAAATCCGTATGGAGTGACAATCGTTTCTGGCAGAGATCAGCGGCGTGGGTTACAGGTTTCGCATCAATGCTTCTTATTTGGTTAACGTTTGATACGATACCGCAAATAATGTTAGGTACAGATGCAGATTTACAAAATGGTGTAACAAAAAGGGTTCCAGGACCTACGGTTATTAATTATAAAATTACTTATGAAATGGACAAAAAACGTGGCCATGAAATTCCAGTAATTGGTGAAAAAGAGATGTTTTTCGGAAGAGATGACTACTCAGAAGAAGAAGCTGCAGAGCTACTTCACCTAGGTAAGCTAGGTTCACAGGTTAAAAATTGTATGAACTGTCATACACTTCTTGGAAATGGTGCATACTATGCTCCAGACTTAACAAAAGCTTGGCTAGATCCGGCATGGGGTCCTGAGGGTTCAATGCAAGCTATGACAGGTAAAAGTTCAAAAGAAGAGGCAATGGCTGAGTTTTTACAAAACCCGTCTCAATATCCTACTCATGCTCGTATGATGCCAAATCTTGGTATTACTGCTGCGGAGGCTAAAGGTCTAGTTGCTTTCCTAAAACATCTGTCATCAATAGATACAAATGGTTTCCCAAGAAACTTTGGAAAAATTCAAGGAGCAGTACATGGCAAATAATTATTTAACAACAGAATCAAAAAAATTAGCAACATGGTATTTTACTTTTGCTGCGATTATTTTTGGTGCACAACTACTTTTTGGTTTAGTTGCTGCTACACAATATGTAATACCAGGATTCCTATTTGAAATCGTGGACTTCTCTGTTGCAAGAATGATACACATCAATGCGCTTGTTGTATGGATGGTATTTGCGATGATTGGTTCAGTTTATTGGTTATTACCTGATGAAACTGGTATCGAAACAGTAGGTATTGGCTTAGGAAAATTGCTTTTCTGGGTTTTTGCTGCTGCTATCGTTGTTGTTGTTCTTGTTTACTTACTAGTTCAAGTTGGACCGGCAGATGAAACATCTCTTTGGTTGATACATGAAGGTCGTGAGTATATAGAAGCACCTCGTTGGGCTGACATCGGTATCGTTGTTGTTGTTCTTGGTTTTATCTATAACCTTTATGCAACAGGAATGAAAGGTAACCGTTCAGGTATCGTTACTGTACTTATGGCTGACATGCTAGCATTCGCTGGTATCTACTTAGCAGGTATGGGTTATACTGACAACATCTCTGTTGATCAATTCTGGTGGTGGTGGGTTATTCACCTTTGGGTTGAAGCTACTTGGGAAGTTTTCGTTGGTTCACTTGCTGCTTATGGTCTAATCACTATGATTGGTGCACACCGTAAAGTTGTTGAAATGTGGTTATGGATCGAAGTAGCAATGCTATTTGGTTCAGGTATCCTTGGTATGGGTCACCACTACTTCTGGATCGGTACACCTGAATACTGGTGGGAAATTGGAGCGCTTTTCTCTGCACTAGAGCCATTACCACTTGTTGCTATGTTTATCCACGTTCTTTATGACTGGGGAAAAATGCAAGGTGAAGAGGCTGCAAAAGGTCAAGATGTTTCTGTTATTGCAAATAAACCGGCGTTTACATGGTTTGTTCTTAATGCAATCGGTAACTTCCTAGGTGCTGGTGTTTGGGGATTCTTCCACACATTTCCACAAGTTAACCTTTATACACACGGTACGCAGTTTACATCGGCACACGGACACTTAGCGTTCTTTGGAGCTTATGCAACTCTTCTTATCGGTATGTTCTATCTTGCAGTTCAAGGTAAAAACGGTATCAAAGTAATGAACACAACTAAAAAATCTATCTGGGCAACTAGTATGATTTTCGGAGGCGTTCTTGGTATGACTGCTGCTCTTACTCTTTCTGGATATGTTGAAGTTCTTGTATCTCGTGCACAAATGGGTGCTACATGGGCAGGTTACTTTGATAGTCAAGCTAGTGTATGGTTTATGCAAGGTATGGATTGGAGACTTATTATGGGTGTTATTACATTCTTAGGTTTCTTTGTTCTTGTTGCAGATTTATTGAGTATCGGCAAAGCTACTCATCACAAACGTTAAGGAGAAAATTATGTTTGAACCATTTGTAGATGTAGTTCCAAGTTTCTTTGGTTGGTTAAACCAAGGACCTTTGACTCTAACACTTTTTTTACATACTGTTATCGTACTTCCAATGTTTTGGATTTACAAACAAGAAAAAGCTCGTCTTGAGCAAGAGAGTTAATTAGTTACTAAGTTGTGCAGGGCCTTCGGGCCCGCACGTTTATCTATTTTAGAAGGAGAAATAAAATGAGATTAAATAAATTAGTTATGTCAGTTGCTGCTATGGCAGTTGTTGGTTCGGGTATGGTTGTCCAAGCTGCTAGCACAATGGACGTAGAGAAAGTTTTCGAAAAAGAGTGCCAAGGTTGTCACGGTCCTAACCTAGAGGGTGGTGTTGGTTCTGATTTACGTCCAGCGGTTACTGCTAAGAAAAATGCTTATGCACTTGCGGAGACAGTTTTAAATGGTCGCGCTGGTACAGCAATGCCTCAATTTAAGGAAAAGTTTACTAAAGACGATGCTGATAAAATGGTTGATTATATTCAACACTTTAAGGGCAGAGTTATTAAGCAACTTACTCTTGAGACAGTTAAAGCGGCATGGAAGCCTCTTAACGACAGAATGGCATTTTTCACAAAATATGCACAGCCTGCTGATGTTAAGAAAAACACAGATATCTGTTTCGTAACAGAGCGTGATGCTGAGCGCGTTGCATTCGTTGATGGAACAAACGGTAAAGTTTTATCTAAGCACCCAGCTGGTTTCGCTGTTCACGTAACTGTAACAAACAAGCGTCAACCTCGTTATGCTTACTCAATCTCTCGTTCAGGTTTAGTTACAATGTTCGACCTAAATACACCGGGTCAACAAAAAATTGCTGAAGTTCAAGTTGGCTCAGATTCTCGTGGTCTTGCAGTATCTCCAGATGGTAGATACCTAATGGCAGGTAACTATGTACCAGGCGGAGCTATTCTTCTTGATGCTATGACACTAGAGCCTTTAAAAGTTTACCCGACTTCAAGCGTTATCAAGCCTAACGGTGATATCGATTCATCTCGTGTAGCTGGTATTTTTGATACTCCGTACGGTCCTTATATTGCATTCGCACTTAAAGATGGCGGACACGTTTATATCGTAGATTACTCTAAGCCAGGTTTCCCAATTGTTGGAGATATTCCAAACATTGGAGATATTCTTCATGATGGTTTCTTAAATGAAGGTAAAGAGATTGGTCGTTACCTATTCATCGCTTCTCAAGGAAGTGACGTTGTTGGTGTTGTTGACTTTAAAACTAAATCTTTAGTTACTAAAATCTATACAGGCCCAGCGTCTAAGCCACACCCAGGTCAAGGTTCTTCTTGGTACAATGAGGGCTTAGGTCAACAACTTGGCGCTACTGTTAACATGAACTTAGGTCAAGTAACAATTTGGGATAATAACTTTGATGTTATTCGTCAAATTCCAATCGGCGGTGGCGGTCTATTTATCGGTACATCTGAGCACACTCCGTTCCTATGGGCAGACAATGTACTTGGCGGTGAAGATAACTGGAATAAAATCCACTTAATCAACAAACAAACTCTTGAAGTTGACAGAATTATCACTGTTGGTACAACTGAAGGTACAGTAATAGATCCTGTAACTCACAAAGTACTATACAAATGGGAAGTTCCTACTGTTAAAGATGACAAGGGCAATGCACTTGTTCCTAGAATTCTTCACGCTGAGCCAGCTAACCATGGTTACTGGACTATGATTTCTGAGTGGAATGCTGGTCGTATCGGTATTTATGAAGCTAAAACAGGTAAATTTGTTAAATACATCACTGGTTTAACAACTCCTACGTTTACTTACTCAATCGAGCATAGACAAACTATTCCAGGTGCATAATTTGCACTTTTTCTCTCCCTTTGTGGAGAGAATGCTTTTTAAAATCACTAAATTACTCAATTACTCAATTAAAAATACCATAAACTATAATAATAACCTATAATTCCACAACTATTCATATCTTAACAATTAATATAAATTTCTTAATTTATGACATTTATAAGCCATTATTCAAGCTTATTTAGGCTAGAATAGTAAAATAAACAAAAGAAAAACTATGAAAAAAAGAGTATTAATAGCGCTGTTGCTTGCTTCATTTTTGTCTGCAAATGATATAGACGGCAAGAAGGTTTTTGAAACTTACTGTTGGGGCTGTCATCATCAGACTGCAGTGGCATTTGGTCCTCCGTTTAATGAGATTGCACAAAAGAGAACATATGAAGAGATTCAGGCTTACATTATAGACCCAGAGTCTATGTATAAGGCTTTTGGATATAAACGAACTGTTATGACAAAATTAAAATTAACTGATAAAGAGAGAGAAGCTGTAGCTGCGTACGTTCTCTCATACAAAGGCAAATAAATGTTTAGGCTATCAAATCTGATATCATCCGTAGTTGAAGGAAAGCCTGAGAGGGTGCTTGATGGTTCAATCGCTATATGGAATTTTACAAATCGCTGCAACCTTTCTTGTCTGCACTGCTACTCAAAATCAACGCTGGATGAAGTTGACACACTAACGACAGAGCAGATTAAAAAAACCATTTTAGAGATGAAAGAAAATGGCGTAAAATTTATAATCTTTTCTGGCGGAGAGCCATTAACAAGAAAAGATCTCTTTGATATTGCTGATTTTTGTAAGGCCAACGGCATTATTACATACCTCTCTAGCAACGGTTTATACTTTACCACAAGCAATGTAAAAAGAATTGTCGACACTTTTAACTATGTTGGCATAAGCATAGATGGGGATGAACCGACACATGACCACTTTCGAGGACTTAAAGGCGCATTTAGGGAGACTCTTAAAGCTGTGCGTCTTGCAAATGAGACCGGAGCTAAGGTTGGGATTCGTTTTACAATAACAAAGGAAACAATAAACTCACTGGAGTATATTTTTGACTTAGCCGAAAAAGAGAACATCTCAAAAATCTACATCTCTCACCTTGTCTATTCAGGTCGCGGACTGGACAATCTAAAAATGGATCTGAGTAAAGAGCAAAGAAGAGAGTCGGTGGAGTATATTCTTGATAAAGCATTTGAGTACTACGAAACAGGCAGAGATATAGAGATAGTAACTGGAAATATGGAGCAGGATGCGATTCTATTTTTAAATAGATTTGCTCTAAAGTATCCAGAATTAAAAGATACAATGAGAAAACGTTTAGTCGCTTGGGGCGGGAACTCTGCCGGTAGAAAACTTTTAAATATTAACAGCGAGGGCGACGTACGCCCTGACCCATTCTTTCCCTTAACTGTCGGAAATATAATAAATCAAAATTTTGGCGACATTTGGCAAAGCGGTGAACTGCTAGACCAACTGCGTATTCATCCAAGACGTCAGATTGGTGGCATCTGCGCAAATTGTGAACAGATAGACATATGTAACGGCGGTTCAAGAGCTAGAGCATATGCAATTACCGGCGATTTGTGGAGCGAAGATCCATCGTGCTACCTAAGCGAGCAAGAGAGGAGTCAAAATGACTCCTCTCACCAAAGGTGAAACTTTAGTGACTGAATATAATTTGGACGTGTTCAAATTATATGAGATTAATTAGAAGGAAAAATTAATGAAAATAAATAAGATACTTGTAGGCGTTTCTTTAGTAGCGTCGCTTTTTATAAATGCCGACGCAAAAGGTGTAAATCCTATACTTGCGGAACTAAGAGGTAATGACAAGATATTTGTAGTTGAGAGAGAGAACAGCTCTCTTGCGGTTGTAGAACAGGGCATGACGAGAAATCACATAGAGGGAATGCGCGACATGAGTCATGGCGTTGTAAAGTTCTATGGCAAAGACGGTTATGCAATTTCTCGTGATGGTTATATCATAAAATTTGACCCTGAGAGTGAAAAAATAATTAAAGAGTACAAAACAAGTGACAGTGCAATCGGTTTTACTGTAGAGGAAAATTATATAGCCGTTGCTAACTATGCCAAAAAGAGTGTTGACATCCTAGATAGGAACCTAAATCCAATCAAATCTTTTGAGACAGGTTCTAAAAACGTCGGTATAAAAAAATATAAAGATTATCTTATTTTTTCTCAAATGGATAATGACAAAATTACAGTACTAAAAGATAAAAATGGGGGCAAAGGTCTTCCAAATTTTGAAATATACAAAGAGTTTGAAGATGTAGGAGTAATGCCCTTTGATGCGATGATAAAAAACAACAACTTTATTACAGGATTCTTCAAAAGCGACTTCTTCGGTGTAGTTGACCTTGATACAATGACATACTCAAAAATTAAAATTTTACTTGAAGACAGAAAGCCGGTGTTAAAAGTTCCACACTTCGGTTTTTGGAGTATAAGTGACGGCAATGTTTTTATACCGGCAGTCGGTAACAACAAAGTTTTAGTTTACACTTCTGATTTTAAATTTGTTAAAAATATCGAGGTTGAGGGTTTGCCTGTTTTTACGGCGCTCAGCCCTGACCAAAAATATATGGCAGTGACATTTAGCGGCGATAAATTTCCGGTTCTGCAAATTATAGATACTCAGACGCTAGAGGTTGTTAAAAGATTCGAATTTGACGGAAAAGTTCTACATGCAAGATGGTCAAATCTCAGACCTAACCTTTACGTATCTGTAAATGACACAAACAAAGTTGCAGTTATAAACACGAAAGAGTGGTATTTAGCTCGTGAGATGTTCAATATCAAAAAACCGTCCGGTATATTTATTTATGAAGAGGCTAAATAATGGGTAAAGTTTATTTAACAGGTGCCGGTCCAGGGGATATAGAGTTGTTAACTCTAAAAGCACTTAGAGTGATTAAAGAAGCTGATGTAATTATTTACGACCGTTTAGCCAATCCGGACATTTTGGATGAAGCAAAAAACGGGTGCGAGTTTGTCTATGTCGGCAAAGAGGACGGACGCCATATTGTGCCTCAGGATGACATAAACGAAATTATATATCAAAATGCTTTAAAGTATGAAAATGTAGTCCGTCTAAAAGGCGGCGACCCTTTTGTTTTTGGACGCGGCGGCGAAGAGGCTCAATATCTTTATGAAAGAGGCATTAAATTTGAAGTTATTCCCGGTATCACATCGGCTATCAGCGCTCCTGCCTATGCAGGCATACCTGTAACCCACCGTGGCGTTGCCGTTAGTTTTAGAGTTGTAACAGGGCATGAATCTCCACACAAAAAAGAGTCTCAGATTCCTTGGGAGACATTTAAAACGGATGATACTATCGTCTTTTTGATGGGTTTGCACAATCTTCCAAAGATATCTAAAAAGCTTATCGAGATAGGTAAATCAAGAGATTGCCCATGTGCGGTAATTTCAAAAGGAACAACGAAGGAGCAGAGCGTAGTTGTAGGAACTTTAGAGAATATTGTTCAAATGGCTAAAGATGTTCCGACTCCCGCTCTTATAGTTGTCGGGAAAGTTGTTGAGCTAAGAGAACAGTTACAGTGGTTTGAGGGAAATGCCTAAAGAGCTCAATACATCCCAAGCGGTGTTAATAGCGCCAAATATCTATTGGGTTGGCATGCATTTAAAAAATGACCCATTCCAGTGCCATCCGTACCTAATAAAAAATGGTGACGAATCTATTCTCATAGACCCAGGCTCGATGATTGAATTTAGTGAAACGGTTAGAAAAGTAAAAAGTATTATTGATATTAAATCTATAAAATATATTATACTGCATCACCAAGACCCAGATTTAGCGGCAGCCGTGCCAGAGATAGAAAAACTAATAAGCAGAGATGACCTACAAATAGTAACACACTCAAGAATGTCGGTTTTAATCAAGCACTACCTTGTAACCTCAAGCTACTATGAAATAGACAAGCATGACAATCAGTTGATAACCTCAAGCGGATTTAAACTCGATTTTTTAACGACTCCCTATTGCCACTCTCCAGGGGCATTTGTAAGCTACGATCCCCTTTCGAAGATTCTTTTTTCAGGCGATATTTTTGGAGGAATTGACGAGTCTTGGGACTTTTACGCAGATGAGACATACTTTGACAAAGCAAAGCAGTTCCATCAAGAGTATATGCCAAGCAAAGATATCTTCAACTACGCGCTTAGTAAAATCGAAAAACTTGATATCAATCTAATAGCTCCTCAACACGGCTCAATAATAGAGAAAAAATATATCAGTAAATTAATCAATGATATGAAAAATCTTGATTGCGGATTGTATATAGAAGAGAAGTACAATCGTGAACTCATGGATACCATAGATGAGTTGCAAAAAAAAGAGCTTGTTCTAAAAGAGCGCAATCTGCTGCTTTTTGAACAGTCAAAAAGAGCAGAAATCGGTGAGATGATTGGAAATATTGCACATCAATGGCGCCAGCCTCTGGCAATCATTAACACATCGGTTGCGATTCTAAAAGAAAAGAACAGGGCAAATATGCTCACCAAAGATGAAATTGACGATAAATTAGAGAAAATGGAAAAACGTGTAACATATATGTCTGAAACAATAGAGGACTTTATGAACTACTACAGCCCTGACAAGCAAAAATCTTGGTTTTGTGTCAACACAGCCATAGAAAAAGCGCTTGATATCGTAAATCTGGAACAAAACAACAGGGGAGCAAAGATAACTCTTCTGCTTAATAGCGAATATAAAATTTATGGATTAATCAATGAGTTTATTCAGGTGCTTGTTTCAATTCTCTCCAATATAGATGATTTAATCACAACCAAAAATCTAACAGACGCAAATATTACAATTGCAATGCATAGAAATAACGACTATACAACACTTACGATAACGGATAATTGCGGAGGGATAGATGAGGAGAACTTAAGCAAGATTTTCGATCCTTACTTTACTACAAAACACAAATCAATGGGAACCGGACTTGGTTTGCATATAGCAAAAATGATTATAGAGGAAAATATGAACGGTTTTTTAAGTGCAAAAAACATCTACAATAACGGCACGAAACTCGGGGCTGAATTCATTATAAAGATAAAAAATGAAAATTGAAAAAATTAGAGATATATCGATTTTACTGGCTGAAGATGAAGTAGAACTCCGTGAGATGATATGTGAATATCTGCAACTGTTTTTTAATAGAGTTTACAGTGCCGCATGCGGAAATGAAGCATACGATATATACCAACAAAAGAGACCAAATATTATTTTGACAGATATCAGTATGCCAAATCTTGACGGCTTGGATATGATTGCCAAAATACGAAAACATGACAAAAACACGAAAATTATAGTTATGAGCGCTCACTCCGAACAAGAGAAACTTCTTCAAGCAATCAAACTACATCTCGAAGCCTACCTAATAAAACCGATAAAAACAGATGTACTGAAAAATATTTTACTAGAAACCGTAGAGCTTATAAGAAAAACGACAAACCGCACTTATGTAACAGATGCCATCTACTGGGATAATGACACAAACACTCTTTGGGAAAACGCTAAAGAGATTAAATTAAGAAAAATGGAAAATCTGCTACTTAAACTGCTGTTTTCAAAACCAAATCACTGCTTTGGAGCCAAAGAAATTTTTGACTATCTTCATGAAGGAAAAGATGAGAAAGAGTTTTCTATCCACGCCGTAACATCTCTTATGAAACGAATACGCGTGAAGCTGCCAAATAATGAGATTATTCACAATATATACGGCTCAGGATATAAAATAGTCCCGATTTAACTATCAGTACTTTGAGAGCTCGTACTTTGCATAGAGTGCTTGAGCCTCTGGATTTCCCATATTAATAGCTTTTTGCGCCCACTCTTTTGCTTTTTTAAACTCCTCTAGCTGAATATATGTTTCTGCCAGTAAATAATAGGCGCCACTATCCCCATTTGCAGCATTTTTCTCAAGCCACTTAGATGCCTCATCAAACTTTAAAAGCTGCATATATACGCGGCCTATATTCTGCTCAGCAACTTTGTGCCCCTGCACGGCTGCACTCTCCAACAGCTGAACAGCTTTTGTTACATTTAAGTCCGCTCCGTCGCCATTGTAGTACATCAAAGAGAGATTATACTGGGCATTAGAATTGTTTTGTTCAGCAGATTTGCTTAAAAACTCAAAAGCTTTTTTTGTATCTTTTTCTACCTTATATCCGCTCAAGTACATCATGCCCAAATCATACTGAGCCGTAGGATTGGCGCCTTTCGCCGCTTTTTCAAGCCAAAACATCGCCTTTGTTGAGTCCTGCTCGGTGCCTAGCCCGTTAGAGAAGAGATAACTAAGTGCGCTTTGAGCCTTTACATCACCATCTATTGCGCTTTTTTCATATAGCTTAAAGGCTGTTACATAATCTTTATTTTTAAAAGCCTTAAGCGCCTCATCAGTGCTAGCCTCCAGATTTAACAGCGCCAGAAAACCGATTATTATTAACTTGAACATTTTCATCCTTACAAAATTAGTAATATTATTATACATAAACCTGGTAAAGATATATTGATACAAATTAAGATGTTATTAGAATGTAGCTTTTATAAGAAGGTCAACCCTGTCTCGAACGCACATAAAGACCATACACGGCATTTTAATGCCATAATCACTCATTAACATCATCGAAGTAGCATTGATAGTCAAACTGCCATCTACCGTTGAAATCTCAGCTTTTGCGCTAAGTTGTTTCTCTTTGCCGTGAAAATTCATCACGCCGTCAATGATATAACTGTTCTGACCTTGGGCTTTTGTGACACTTTTTATGGTGTAGGTAGCTAACTTGAACTTATCCGCTTCAACATCTTTATACATACTCTCATCTCTATCGCTTTTATCGCTTTTAAAGAGACTCATCTCAACCCAAAACTTTCCTTTTATGGTTGTAATGTCATTGTTATCTATGCTTATATCGGCTTTCAAAGCGTCATTTTTTGGATTAATCGTACTATCCATCATCATCTCCGTGTGTGCTGCAACAAAACCGCTCTTTAACTCTAAATTAATCGCAAAAAGAGGAAGAGTCAAAAGTAATCCAACTAATATTTTTTTCATCATAAATCCTTGTTGTATAAACTAGTACAATTCTAACATATATTTTATTTTAATGTAGAAATTTTGAGAGCGCAATGGCTAAACCAAGCCCTGAAGCTATCCAGCCGACAAAAATCATCATAAATGCCAGCTTTGAGATACTCATCTCTTGACTTAATGTTGTAAAGACAACAAC
>JAURYA010000005.1 GCA_030654155.1 Sulfurimonas sp.
TTTACGCCAGAGATGGTAGAAAAGGGTATGCGAATCCTTGAAAAAGAGGAGTTTTTTATAGATATAACACTCCATAACGACTACTATAACATGTTAGCGATGTACGATAGACTTGAGAGCAAAAAAAGAGGTATGGTTTTATGAGTTACGGCGAGTGGTTTGAGCAGCATGCAAATAAGCACAAAAAAATAGTGGCTAAACTCATATCACGCGGATATACAAAAGAGCAAATAATTGAGTATTTCGACTTTGAAAATATGGTTAAAGTTGAGAATGATTTTTGTCCGCTCTATAAAGATAACAAGAAGTGCCATGATATGCAAGAGTTAAACTGCTATCTCTGCGCATGTCCCAACTTTAGATTTGATGATGATGGCATAGAAAAAATAGAGGATAAAACCAAGTACAGCTTCTGCGACATTGACTCAAAAGATGGCGAGCAGGGCGTCTATGGCGACAAGATACATCAAGACTGCTCAAAATGCAGCGTACCGCACCATAAAGAGTATGTCCAAAAGAAGTTTGACCTTGATTGGAGAGAAATTATGAGAGAGTGCAAAATATAAAAGCTACCAAGCTTCGCTAACTCCTAAGGCAAAACCTTAGGAAAAAAATAGACTAACTTTACTTTTTAAACTTTTCAGCAGCATCTTTTACAGCAGTGCTAAGAGTATGCCAAGCAGCCTCTACCTCGTCTTTAAAGTGCTCCCATTTTTCCTCACCAGCTTCATCAAGCTCTTTTAGCTTTGCTTTAGTAGCGTCATACATACGCTCTAGCTCATCAACCTGCTCAATATACTTAATATGAACATCTGCCGCATAAATCTTGCTCTTTGCTTTATACTCTAAGAGTATAGCCTGAACCAATTCTAACTCTGCTTCTATTTTTTGTTTATATGCGCCTTTTTTACTCACAATAAACTCCTTACAATTAAATTTGATACCTACTCACACCTCTTATTCTATTCCTATTTTCCTTAATATAAAAGAAGAACGTTCAATGGCATAAAATATTATTTTAGATAAAATAACAAAATGAACTCACTTAGCATATTTGGCACAAGTAGCGATGCTGGAAAATCGACACTCAGTTTTGCAATAACCTATCTACTGCACCATCGCGGCATCAGCGTTGCTCCTTTTAAAGCACAGAACGTCTCCAACAACTCGCAAGTTACAGATATTGAGAGTGGAGAAATAGCAATTCCACAGCACTTTGCGGCAGAGGCAATAGGGCTAAAAACAACCACAAATATGAACCCTATTTTGCTAAAATCAGGCTCCAAAAACAGTGCGCATCTTATCATCAACGGCAAAAGTGCGGGAGAGAAAGATGTGCATGCTTATTACCGCGATATAGAAACACTCAAACCAATTGTAAAAGAGGCTTTTTTAAAGCTCAAAGAAGAGTATGATGTTATTGTTGCCGAGGGTGCAGGAAGTCCTGTTGAGCTAAACTTGATGGATAAAGACCTATCAAATATCTATGTAGCAGAAGAGTTTAATACCAAGATTATTTTAGTAGCGGACATCCAGAGAGGCGGAGTATTTGCCTCTATCTACGGCGTTTATAAACTGCTTCCAAAAAAACTGCGTGACAATATTATAGGCGTGATAGTCAACAAGTTTCAAGGCGATATGACACTTTTTGATGAGGGAAGAGTTATTATAGAGAAAAAGTTCGGCATAAAAGTTTTGGGTGTCGTGCCTTACAAACCTTTCAATCTCGGCTTTGAAGACAGCGAATCTATTATGAACTATGTTCAGGATAATTCAAAAGCCAAAATCAAAGTCGGTGTTATAAAACTTCCGCACATCAGCAATTTTACCGACTTTGAGCCTCTTATAGCGGACAAAGAGGTAGAGTTCTCTTTTATCTCAAACGCCGCTGATATTCACACATGTCAGGTTGTAGTTATCCCCGGAAGCAAAAGAGTGGTGGATGATTTGCTATGGCTGAGAGAACGGGGATTTGAGAAAATTATAACTTCGAAAAAACATAAAATAGTAGCCATTTGCGGCGGCTACGAGATGATGTTTGAGAGGATTTTAGACCCTGATGCGGTAGAGTCAGAATTTAAAGAGGTTTTTGGTTTTGGACGGATAAAGGGCGAAGTTGTTTTTGCCAAAGAGAAGATTGTCCAAAAAGGGTGCTACTATCTTTTTGGCTCAATGATAGACGGGTACGAGATACATAACGGAGTGGCAAAAAAAAGAGAAATAAAGAAGAAAAATCTCTACGCTACTTTTGTGCACGGCATCTTTGAAAACGACGAGTTTAGATACAGGCTATTTTGTAAAATAGATAAAAACTATGAGGGGTACGACTTTAAAGAGTACAAAGCAAAAGCGATAAAAGAGTTTGCCGAACATATAAATCTACATGTAGATATGGATTTTATCCAAAAAGCGCTCTATGAGTAAAAAAGCACTCTTTATCGGCGGTATTAAAAGCGGAAAGTCTTTAAACGCAGAGATTTACACACTTAAGAACTCTTCAAAAAAACCTATTTATTTGGCAACAACAGAGTTTATAGACGATGAGATGCAAAAACGTGTTGATGAGCATAAACTTCTAAGAAGCGACAGATTTAAAACCATAGAAGAACCTCTGAAACTTTATAACACAATTGCTGAGTGTGGTAGCTCTGTTTTAATCGAGTGTGTTAGTATGTGGATAAATAACATGCTCTATCACGGCTTTGGGTTTGATGAGATAAAAAGAGAGTTAGAGTCTGTTTTGGCGCTTGATAAAAGTATAGTTTTTGTTTTAAATGATGTCGGATGCGGAATCATTCCCGATAACGCGCTTGCACGTGAGTTTATAGACATCAGCGGGAAATTATCTCAGCTAATAGCATCTTCTTGTGACGAGGTTTACCACACGATAGCCGGCATCTCGACGAGGATAAAATGAGAGAGCTATTTAAAGGTTTTGCCCTCGCAATCTCTATGTTAACAACTGTTCCTTTTTTTAAAATTCACGATTTTTACAAAGGCATCAACGGCTACGCAGTTATGTTTTACCCGCTTGTCGGCTTCTTGCTGGGCGCTGTTTTATGGGGAACGCATGCACTTTTAAGTCCACATATAGCCTCTGCGCATCTTGGCATTATCATCTTTGTTCTTTGGGTTCTGCTTACAGGCGCTCTTCATCTTGATGGCTTTAGCGATACGGTGGATGGTTTGTACGCTCCAAAAGAGAGAGCCTTAGAAGTTATGAAAGATTCGCATGTCGGCGGAATGGGAATGATATTTGGCGTAACTTTTCTTATCCTAAAAGCATCCTCTTTGGCGTATTTTGAACTCTTCTATCTTCTGCCTCTTATTCTCATGCTCTCAAGACTAAACGCTGTTTTGGCAATCTACTTCTACCCTTACATCAGCAAAAGCGGGATGGGAACTTTGGCAAAAGAGGAGCTTACAAAACCGCAGATGCTTATCGCGCTTTTTTACTCATTTTTGATAGTTCTGTTCTATAACAAACTGCTTCTGCTTGTTAGCGCCTTGTTAGTTTTGTTTGTTATAAAAAGCATATTTGTAAAGAGATACGGCGGTTTTACAGGCGATATTTACGGTTTTACTATCGAAGTTACAGAACTTGTTCTTCTAAATGCCCTGCTCTTTGGCTTTTTTGCATGAGAGTAACTTTAGTCCGACACGCAGAGGTTGAAGAGAAATACAAAAACTGCTACAACGGACACAACCGCGTAGGCTTGTCAGAAAATGGCGAGATTCAGGCAAGAGAGCTTGCAAAGAAACTTGATGTTTTGAAGTTTGACGCTGTTTTTTGCTCAGATTTGAGACGTGCAAAAGAGAGCATAAAACACTCCATGCATGCAAAAGATGCAATCTTTACGAACAAACTCAGAGAGAAGTCGTGGGGAAAGCATGAAGGGCTTAGTTTTGATGAGATTATCGCACAGGGCGAAGTAGAGTATATAGACTTTTTACAGTGGATAGAAGCTCTTGACGGCGAGCCGTACGAAGAATATATAAAAAGAGTAGAAGAGTTCTTTTTAGAGTTTTTGCCATCGCTGAACAAAGAGTCTGTTTTAGTTGTAACTCATGCGGGAGTTATTCGGGTTTTAATGAGCATTATTAAAAATATCACTTTAGAAGAGGCGTTTGGCATTAGTGTTAAAAACGGCTCTTCTGTGGTGTTTGATTTTAAAGAAAAAAATTTTATAGAGGAATAAAGATTGAAAACATACAATATATTTACAAACGAGCCTGATACTTTGCCAAGCGGTAAAGCGGACTTTTTACTAGCAGCCTCTGTTACGAAAACCTGCGAGATTGAGGGGATAACTCAAGCAGGAATCCCAGGGATGATACCACTCACACCCACGCTTGATGCGGAGTTTATCATAAACGAGAGAGTTTACTCTCTTGGCGAACTCGCAGAAACTCCTACAGGTGTGCCTACTCCTGCGATTATTACAAGAGCGGTGCACAACCTAACCCCTTTTAGCTCTATAGAGATTTTGGATTTGGGGCTGCAAACGTTGCCGCAAAATTCGCCGTGCCAGCACTTTAACATACTCCCATCAGACTCAATTGCCACGGGTGCAAATATTGACGCAAAAACTGTTTTTGAAAAAGGGATGAAAGCCGGAAGAGCTTATGAACTTAAAGGAAACTATCTTATCCTTGCAGAGAGCACGCCAAGCGGAACAACAACGGCAGCCGCAACTGCCTTAGCACTGGGCTATGAGTGCAGAGGCGACTTCTCTTCAAGTTTTTTACATGTACCGAGCAATATCAGAGATGAAACCATAAACAAGGCTCTCTCTTTGATAAATAGCGATATGAGCAATTTTGAAAAGCTCTCTTGTGTGAGCGACAATATGCTTATCTTTTGCGCCGGTTTTTTAATGGAGGCTTCGCGGAGATTTCATGTGGTTTTAGCAGGAGGAACACAGATGGCGGCGTGCCTTTTGGTAGCGGACAGGCTCAGGGAAGATGTGCTTATGAGAGTAAAGCATGAAAATATTACTCTTGCAACAACTTCATGGGTGGCAAATGACAAAAATTCGGATATCGCGCATATTTTATCGCTTCTAAGCTACAAGCCCCACGCAATACACACGACCTTTTCATTCAAAGAAGCGAGTATTCCTGTACTAAAAAAATATGATGAGGGAGAGGCTAAAGAGGGCGTTGGGGCAGGAGCTGCCCTTGCTTATGCCTGCGCAAATGAAGTTAATAACGCAAAACTTTTAGAAGCGATTGAGCGTATTTTATACTCAATGTAGCTTTAGGGGGTTGCAGGGACAGATGTCCCTGCCATTAAAACGGACGCGTTCGTTTTAATGCGTTACATCAGTTAATAGCTAAACTCTCTCAAGCAACTTTTTTAAGATGTAGAGTTTAGCTTTTAAATCTTGTGCTTCCTCGTCATTGCCGGCATTTTTTATCTCTTCCTTTGTTTGCTCAATTTTTTCAAGAAGCTTCTCTCTTAGCTTTTCCTGTTTTTTTTCATCGGTAGCTTCGCTAAAAAATAGTTTCTCAATACCTTTAAAAACCTTGCTTATTTTCATATTTGGACTCCCAATGTTCTGATATTTATATCTTTTATCCACAATATTGTAGCAACTTGTAGTAACTTTTGTGTTACATCATATGCAAATGCACTATCATTTATAAGTGATGTCGCCATCTTGGAGTCAATCTTGTTCTCTCTTATAAGCGCGTCGATTCGGCTGTTTTTAATGTCATCCAAAGCCTTAGTGCTCTCTTTTAAAAGTTCAATTGTTGATAAAACATCGAGTTCATCATCATGCTCTTTTACCTTCTCTATTGTATCTATTGTTTTAGCTATATAAATTCTTAAATTGTTATACTCTTCTTGGATATATGAATTTTTCGATTTTACATAATAAAAAATATTTTTTTGCAAATCCCTCATATTTTTTATAGCCTCTACAATATCCCTTGAAGCAAGTTTTAAATCATAAACTCTATTTTGGTCATTTTCGTTCATATGCTCCTGCGAAAGAGTGGCATAGTGGATAATATCCCCATAGAGCGACTTAATCTTATTTGTATAAAACTCATTTATATCTGTGTCTAGAGTTATGTCTATATCTTTTACCGCACTCTGTAGATCGGCATTTTTTAGAAATTTGTGTCTATGCAAAAACATAGAGTGTGCTATAACCTCTATGGCATTATCATATAGATGCGCTACCTCTTTTCTTATAGCTTCTGTCGCGGCATTTGGTATATTTATGACTATATTGTCCAAATATAGCGGTTTCTCAATCTCATCTTTTTCATTTACGAAAAGCGTTTGCAGATACCTGACAAAAAAGTTTGTAAATGGATACACAAGTACTACCGATGCTATATTTAGAGCTGTGTCAAATAGTGCTAATTTCATAGCATAATTACTCTCATCAATCCCTATTTTTAATGCCAAAAAGTTTACAAAGTCACTAAACGGATATATAAATATGATGGCTATTATTGCGTAAAACATATTGAATGAAAAGTGGGCAAGCGCAACTCTTTTACCATTTGCGTTAGCTCCCAGCGAAGCAATTATAGCAGTTGTAGTCGTACCTATATTTGCACCGATTGCAAGCTCTATACCGTTTAAGAACGATATTTGATTTGTAGCTACAGCGGTTATGAAAAGTGCCATTGCTGCACCACTTGAGCGCATAATTACCGTTACTATCATACCGATAAACACATAAACAAATACTCCGACCCACCCACTCATCGCGAATTTTGTCAGATCAAATGAGTTTTGCATTGACTCAAAACCGTCTTTCATATAGTCTATACCTAAAAATATAAGACCAAATCCAAGAATTGTTTTGCCGATGGCTTGAATATTTTTGTTTTCGCTAAATCCAAAAACTACACCAAAGATTATCATAGGCATAGCATAAGGTGCTATATCTAACTTTAGCCCTATGCTAGAAACTATCCAAGAGGTTGTAGTGCTACCTATATTTGAGCCGAATATCACGCCTACCGCACTAAGAAGCGTTATAAGTTTGGCGTTTAGAAAAGAGATGACTATGATTGAGATTAGGGTAGAGCCTTGAACGAGAGTTGTTGCCAAAAAACCACTTAAAATTGCTTTTGGAAGCGTATCGGTGCTTTTTTGCAAATATACCTCCAGAACTGTGCCGCTTAGATACTTAAAGCCCTCTTTCATAGACAGCATACCAACTAAAAAAATAGCAATTCCAGCAATGATAACCTTAAAATCACTGCTGTAAAAAACTATAACTGCCAAGGTCAGTAAAAAAAAGTAGTAATAATATTTTTTGAGCATTAACGACCTTCTGTGAGATAACTATAATTCATTATACTACTATCTTTTGTTTTAAATTTGCTTTTTTATATTTTGTTTCTTTAATCGTGGATTGTTTGGCAACAAGCCGATTTGGTATAATGTCTCTAATTAAAGGAGTTTCAGGAATGACTAGAATTTTCTTTTTTCTTTTTCTTCTTTTTAGTAGCGTCCACGCCGAAAAATATCCGATTTTTTATGAGCGTTTAGCAACACCGCTTTACAGCTCTATGGACTCTTTAAAAAATCTCTCAGATATAGAAGATTTAAACAAAAGCTGCACTTCATTTATTGCAAACGCAGAGCAAACACTACAATTTGCCAAAAAGATAGACGCAAATGATACATCTTTGAAAAAAGAGTATCTGCTCAAGCTCAGAAAGCTTCAAAATGAGTATGACCATACACTGCATCTTGTTCATAAGCAAATCAGCAAGTCTATACATGAAGACGATTATGAAAGATTTTTGCAACTGACAAACTGTGATTTAGATGGTTTACTTCAAAACAGAGCCTTGCTTGATGCCTCTTTGGAATTTTATGAAAAAAAGAAAAAGAAAAAAAAGAACACGTTTTTAGAGAAACAGGCGCAAAAACTTAAGCTTATAGAAGAGTATCAAAATGAATTTGTAAATGCGAGCGTTACAGATACTATTGACTCTTCCAAAAAAGCCAAAAAGCCAGAAATAGTCTATCTTGAAGCAAAAACAGTTGATAAGGAGATAGCAATATATGCTTATAATAACAATCCTTACAGTGTTACAATAAACATAAAAGCAGACTTTAGCAATTTAAAGTCCGATAAAGCAAATCACTCATCACTCACTCTTGGAGCACATGCAAGCGCAGAATGTACTCGTTTTACTCCCATAGATGGCAATACTTACTCGTACACTTTAGAATATACTTGGATTCTAGGTTCGAAAAATGCACTGCACGATGAGAGCTATGTCTATAGGCTACCTTTTTCCCTCGGAAGTTCGTACATAGTTTCTCAAAGCTATAACGGGGAAAAAACACACTTTGGGCATAGTCGATATGCCATAGATTTTGCCATGGATGTAGGGACAAAAGTCTATGCCGCAAGAGAAGGAAAAGTTGCAAAAACAAAGTCAGACTCTAACATTCACGGGATAGGTCGAGAGTACTCAAAATATGGCAATTTTGTAACCATAGAACATAGTGACGGAACGTTTGCTACTTATTACCATCTCAAGCAAAATGGTGTGGCGGTGAGTGTCGGCAATACAATCCAAAGAGGCGACCTTTTGGGTTACTCAGGAAATACTGGCTATTCAAGCGGTACGCATTTACATTTTGCAGTGTTTACGCTTGATGGCGAATTAAAAACGCAGACACTTCCCATAAAGTTTAAAAGTGCCGACATAGTGGTCGATAACCCACAAAAAGGAAACTTTTATCAGGCTATGTAGTTATGCTAAAACCTTGGGAACTCTTTTCATATTGAACAAAACCACCGCCGCAAATGCTAGCAAGCATCCGATTATTGTCGAGAGCGCCAACACTTCATCATAGACAATCCAGCTCGAAATAATTGCTCCGATGGGGACAATAAACATAAAAACTGCCGTTTTGTGTGCTCCGACTTTACTTGCCGATATAAAATAGATAGCCATTCCAAATGTTCCGGGAACAAGTCCGATAAAAATTATTATACTCCAAAACACGCCGTCATATGCGGCAAAGTCAAATGGATGATAAGGAAGTGCAAAAAGCATGTTTATAAAAGCCGTAATGCCAAAAACTACCAGCGTGTAAAACATTGGGTCGGCTCTGCGCATTCCTTTTTGAGCTATGATAGTCACAATCGACCACACCACCGCACAGCCTAGAAAATAAGAACTCTCTACATTCAAAAATGCAAATCCCTCATACGGAACACGCAAGAGCATAAGCGCTCCCATAACTCCAACCGAGAGCGCTATTACCTGTCTACTCGAAATCTTTGTGCCAAAAATAGCTATCGACATCGCATATGTAAAAAGCGGCGAAAGCGCCGTAACCATAGTGCCGCCGTATCCTGCCTGCCCATGGCTGAGACCCGCAAAAAAGAGATAGTTAAAAAGCGAGGTAAGCGCTCCGCTGGCAAACATATAAAAATAACCGATTTTGTCGCTCTTTAGCGGAGTTTTTAAAAACCACACAACAGGAATTATGCTTATAAAAGAGATGGCATAACGCCAAAAAGCCGCTACTTCTGCGTTTGAGTGTTCTGCCGCAACCTTGCCCGCTGTCCACGCAACACCCCAAAAAAGCATAGCTATAATCATTAAGATAAAATATTTTGTCGTACTTTTTGTATCTTGCATTATTTATCCAATTTGTTCTATGAAATTTTAACTATTTTTTTTCATTGCTACTTTTTGCGTTGCAATTCTAAAAGTTGTTTGTTCCTCGCTCCCATGCTCCTGCGTGGGAGTGTATATTTTCCTCGCTCCCATGCTCCTGCGTGGGAGTGTATATTTCAAGCTATTGTTGCAGTATGCATTCCCACAGAGACCGTGGGAACAAGGAAATATATGACTATTTGTCATGTAATTTTCTTTTCATTTCCACATGCCAAAGCACCAAACCTTAATGCTGATGCTCCGCCTTAAGCAGCTCTTCTGCTGCCTCATCCGAGAGCTGTTCTATCTCCAAAATTTTGCCGCTTGCTACGAGTGCGATTCCTGCTAGTTCGTGATTTGCATTGAGGATTGCATGCTCTTGTTCTACGCTCTCAACCACATAAACGATGCCTTCCTCTTCGCCGTCGAGTTCTGTACCTACGGCGATATCATCAGGCAAATCTTTGAGCAGTTCTTTTAAAACTAAAGTCTCATCGTACTCTCCATACGCTGCTGCGGAAGCAAGTGCCACATGAAAAGTATCGCCTACTTTTTTTCCCTCAAGCGCATCTTCTAGCTTTTGAAAGATTTGATTATAACCGCCGTGAAGATACATAAATTCCTCACTCTCATCAATGATATTGCCCTCTTCATCTTCTAACTTTATAAGCATTGACACAAGTGTGTTTTTTTTGATTTTATCCATAGAAAATCCTTTTATTTTTATCTACCGAGCAACTCTTTTTGTTTTTTGGTAAGTTTATCGTAAACAAGCTCATAAGAGTGGTCTATAAGTTCTTTTAAAAGTGTATCATCCACATCGCCGCCGAGCGTTACTGTATTCCAATGTTTTTTGTTCATGTGGTAACCGCCTTTTACCGACTCATACAAAGAGCGGAGTTCCATGGCGTAGGTGGGGTCGCATTTTAGGTTTATGGAAAGCGGTTTTTCGTCTGCCGTAAGTGCAAACATTTTGTCGCCGACACGATAGACTCGCACCGTTTTATCAAAAGGGTAATCAAATGTAGCTCCTTTTTTTGAGAGCAAATAGGCATCTAACTCGGCAAAATTCATGTTCTTTCTCCTTCCATATTTTTACTAATGCATCAACAGCTAACTATTGATACTATTTTGTATATTTTAGCTAAATTGCATTTCGAGAAAAAGGAGTGCTCAATCCTTTTATGTGCTATGAATTTTAATTGAAAAAATAATAAAAGGCAATCCAAATATTGCTTTTGTGTTAAAATAAATAAGCAATATTTGGATTGCTATAATTCCTGCATGTAGCTAAACTTTTGGAAACTATTAAAAAGGAAATCTATGAGTTTCATACATGAAAAGAGTTTGTCTAGTGCAGATAGTGAAGTTTTTGAGATTTTGGAAAATGAGTTTAATCGACAATCAACACATCTTGAAATGATTGCCAGTGAAAACTTTACATCGCCCGCCGTTATGGAAGCTATGGGAAGTATCTTCACCAATAAATATGCAGAGGGTTATCCACATAAAAGGTACTATGGAGGCTGTCAATTTGCCGACCAAATAGAGCAGCTGGCAATTGAGCGACTTTGTAAGATTTTTGGATGTTCTTACGCAAATGTGCAACCGCATTCAGGGAGTCAGGCTAATGGAGCCGTCTATGCTGCATTACTGCAAGCCGGAGACAAACTGCTAGGTATGGATTTGCAACATGGCGGTCATTTAACACATGGTGCAAAACCAAGCTTTTCCGGTAAAAACTATCACTCGTTTACATACGGTGTAGATATTGACGGAAGGATGAATTATGAAAAAATTTCTGAAATTGCAAAGATTGTTAGACCTAAAATTATAGTTTGCGGTGCAAGTGCTTATGCACGAGAAATAGATTTTAAAAAATTCAGAGAAATAGCTGATTCCGTTAATGCGATACTATTCGCTGACATCGCACATGTAGCGGGTCTTGTTGCTGCGGGAGAACATATGAGTCCGTTTCCTTATGCAGATATCGTAACATCTACTACGCATAAAACACTGCGCGGTCCTCGCGGCGGTGTCATTATGACTAATAATGAAGAGATTTCTAAAAAAATCAATAGCGCTATTTTCCCTGGACTACAAGGAGGACCTTTGGTGCATGTTATCGCCGCTAAAGCTGTAGCATTTGGAGAGATTTTACAGCCTGCTTGGAGTGATTATGCGAAACAAGTTAAGATAAATGCAAAAATATTAGGTGATACTTTGCTTCAACGAGGTTTTAAGCTTGTAAGCGGCGGAACTGACAATCATCTAGTTCTAGTTTCACTTATAGATAAAGATTTTTCAGGAGAGGAAGCGAGTGTAGCATTAGAAAATGCCGGTATTACCGTTAATAAAAACTCAATACCCGGAGATCTCCGCCCAGCGTCATCTACCTCAGGAATACGTATAGGCTCTGCCGCGCTGACGACATTAGGGATGAGGGAAAAAGAGTTTATTTTTATTGCACATAAAATTTGCGATGTCTTAGACAATATTAAAAATACGCATATCCATGCACAGATAAAAGAGGAGGTTAAAGCTCTTTTAAATGGTTTTAGGGTTTATAATCATGCAACATATTAAAAATTTAAAAGGCTAGGTAAAAGTAGTATGCGGGATATGGAAACTTTACATCACAATTATCAACTCATCGCAAAGTCCATCGCTTATATTGACACTCATTTTAAAGATCAGCCTTCGATTGATGAGATAGCCAAAAAAGTAGGCATGAGTAAATACCATTTTATTCGGGTTTTTAAAGAGTATGTCGGGGTTACTCCAAAACAGTTTCTTCACTCGGTTACATTAAATTATGCGAAAGAACACATAAAGAAATCTAAATCTATTTTAGACAGTAGCCTAGATATCGGGCTGTCCAGTTCTAGCAGACTTCATGAACTTTTTGTCAATTTAATAGGAGTAACACCTAAGGAGTGGAGAGAAAAAGGAAAAGATGTCGCCATGACCTATGGTTTTGGTATTACACCTTTTGGGGAAGCACTAATCGCCTACACCGACAAGGGAGTCTGCTATTTAGGCTTTATAGATAATAATAAAGAAGCTATTTTTAAAAGATTTAAAGAGATATGGGAAAATGCAAATCTGTTGCACGATGATATAAAAGCGCATACTTATTTAGAAAATATTTTTATTAAAAATAAGAAATACAATCTCTTGGTTAAAGGAACAAATCTTCAGATTAATGTTTGGAAAGCACTTCTAAATCTACCAAACGGCGTTATAACAACCTACCAAGATATTGCAAATTTCGTAGAGCAGCCAAAAGCAGTTAGGGCTGTTGCAAATGCAATAGGCAAAAATCACATCGGCTTTCTTATCCCTTGTCACAGAGTTATTGCCAAAAGCGGTGCGATGAGCGGTTATCGTTGGGGGATTGAAAGAAAAAAGATACTTATTGCCTATGAATCAACCCGCAAAGAAGATAGTATAAATTACAGAGTAGCGACACTTGAAGATATTGCGAGTTTATGCCGACTGCTTCATAAACTATTTGTTCAGGAAGCTGAATTTGAGCCAAATAGCGTAAATCAGGAGAACGCGCTCAAAATGATTATTGAGAATGATGGCATCGGCGATATATATGTCGCATCGCTAAATAACGAGATTGTAGGAATGGTCAATATTCTCTACACCGTATCAACGGCATTGGGCGCAAAAGTAGCCTTGATGGAAGATATGATTATCGACGAAAAACACAGAAGAAATAATATCGGCTCTTCTTTACTCAAATACGCCATCTCTTTTGCTAAAGAAAATGGATGCCAAAGGGTTACCATACTAACAGATGAAGACAATCTAGCGGCACATGAGTTTTATAAAAAGATAGGATTTCAAAAATCAAAAATGACTCCTTTTCGGATTCAATTTTAAAATTTGGAATTATGATTGCTATGGTACAGCTTATGCTAAATATACAAAAAGAGCAACAAGCAAAGCCGCTAGAGACTCTGTTAAAGCTCAAAGATTAATCGTTATTTACTTCGGTAACCTCTGCTCATCCCGCGCCCCGTATAATTTTTCTTAAAACATGCCTGACAAATGCCGTACGGTGAGTTTGGCGGAAGAGGTGCGCTGCACATTCTGCATTTGGTTGCAAGCTGGCTCTGCTGAAGCGAGTTTTCTATAAACTTATTTAAAACTCCTCTTGAAGCTCTGGCTCTGTTTGCATCGATGAAATAGTCACTAAATCTGTAACTCAGCCAGAGATAGAGCGAAATCTCCTTTACCATATCCTCGGCACGCAAAAGCTCATCCGTTGTCTGCGCATAGCTTCCGACAAGAGGCACAATATTGTAATGTATCGGCATCCTCTTCTCAAGTGAAGCCAGATAACTCTCATAAGCCGCAACAATATAAGGAGATTTTAGAGTAAGCGGCGCGCATGCAAGATGGTACTTTGTAGCAATATCGAGATCATAACTATCAACCAAGATGGAAGTCTCTAACATGTCATCCAGATTTGTTGCCACAAACGGACCGTCAAACTCCATATTTTTTACAAAAAACATCAAAATCTCATGCAGCGACTTCTCTTCAAGTATGCTTCCGACAAGTTTTATATGGTCAAGATTTGCCATAACTTTAAAAGGTATGGTTATAGTTTTTGCCTCTTTATGAAAGTTCTTTTTTATCACGCTCAAAACATCTCCACTCAAAGCCCCGACATAACCCTCTTCGTGCAGACCAAATCTTCCTGCACGACCTGATATCTGATGAATTTCGCTCGGCAGCAGGCTTCTGTCATTAACTCCGTCGAACTTTTCTGCTTTTGAGAAAAGTATGGTTTTGATGGGCAGATTCATCCCCATGGCAATGGCATCGGTAGCAACCAATATCTGCGTCTCGCCACTTCTAAATCTTCTCGCCTCTTCACGTCTAACTTCAGGGGAGAGATTTCCGTAAACAACGCTAACACTGAAATATTTGGAGAATGTTTGTTTTAACCTCAGCACGTCTTTTCGGCTAAATGCGATGATTGCGGTGCTCTCCTCTACATCTTTTTCACTAACAGGTGAGTCTAGAAGTGTTAGCGGATTTTTTCTCTCAAACTCTATTATCTCCAGTTCTTCACCCAAATATTTAGCAAGTTCGACTATCGCCTCTTTTGCGTTTGGCGAACCTGTCATTATGACCTCTTTTGCAGGCGCGCCGATTATCGCATTTGCCCATGCCCAGCCACGGTCGCGGTCATCCAGCATCTGAACTTCATCGATTACGCAGACATCGACATCCACATCAAAATTTACCATCTCAATGGTTGAGCTTATATGTGTTGCATCTTCGCTAACAATCTGCTCTTCACCCGTTATCAAAGAGGATTCAATACCGCTCTCTTTTAAATCCTCATACCCCTCTAACGCCAAAAGTCTTAGCGGTGCTAGATAGTAGCCCGTATCCGCACTTTTTAGCTTCTGCATAGCCTGATAAGTTTTCCCGCTGTTTGTCGGTCCTATGTGAAGAGTGAGCTTTCTTCTCATATCACGTGCCATAGGAAAAAGGTTTTTAAAATCCCTTATGGTACGTGCGAGCAGTTCGTATCTCTGCTTTTTCGCTATCTCGTCATGGATGGAGTGCACAAACCTTTTAACTATTTTTCGCGCAATTTTCGGCGAGATGTTCAGCGATGATGGCAACAGGTCAGAGAGCACCTCGTAAACTTTGGCGTGTAGCACTTCAGGAGTCAGATGAAGCAGAACCGCATAAGAGTTGCACTCCTCAACCAAAGAGTTTAAATCAATTAAAAACTGCTCTTCATGCTCTTTTTTGGAGTCGTTTATCACTTGGCTAAAATCAAGTTTATTGCCCTTCCAAATATCTTCTAAAAGCGAATTCAGTTCTACATGTAACTCTAAAACATAGGGCTGATTTTTGTCAGAACGCGGAAGTTTTAAACTCTGCTCCATCCTAACCAAAAGCTCCTCGTCATGAAGCTCTATCTCAACATTTCCAAGCTCTCCACAAATAATGCTAGAGAGAATGCTCTCTTTTATAAGCGGATAAGAAACTTTTGTTTTTGGCGGCGTTGCACGAAGCGAGGAAGCTATCTCTTTTTGGGTTAGGTAAGGATGTGGGTCTGCCAAATTTGCTACAAAACTCTCTATCTCTTTTTGTTTAAGAGCAACTACCCGCTCCTTCTCTTCGCCAATCTCTTTTACAAGCAGCTCTTCCTCGCTGTTTTGAAGGTAATCGTAGTCGTAAACTTTGGTGTTAAGCGTCAAAATCTTGTGAAAACTCTGCCCGTAAAGGACATAACGCAAAGAGGCATTGAACTCCAAAGAGTCGTCGATGTCAAAAACTCCGTCAACTTTTTTCTGGATTCTCTCTTTTTTTAGATTGTATCTGATGTGGCGGAGCTTGGACTCCATCTTCTCGATGGTAATCTTTTTGCTTCTTACATCCACAAACGCCTCATGAAGCAACACAGCCTCTTCATGGCTAACATTTAACTCATCTATGAGCGTATCTATCTTATCTTCTCTGTCAAGATTCGGCTCTTTTGAAATGGTAGATTTGTAGATTTTGCCCTCGTGCGCAAAGAAGTTTAAAATGTCCGAGCGAAAATCACTGTCCGCCTCACTCCACAACATCCTTGCCATCTTTATGAGCATATCCCTGCTCTGGTCAATATCGTAGATGCCAAGAAAACTAAAGAGCTCGCTCAGTGTTTGCGTGCTTACCCTTGCAACCCCCACATCAAACGGGTCGTCGTCAAAATATTTTCTTATTTTTTGGTTTATCTTGGAGTTTTTCTTGTTTTTCTTTGCCATTTACCTTGGTCCATATCACTCAAAAGTTTTTTTATAATCTACAAACTTTATAATGATATATAATAGCAAAATAGTGGTTACAAATGCGACTTGTCCAAGCAGCTTTTTATAACATCACATATCATTTTGACATCATCTTTGCTCATAGTTGTACTGCTTGCCACACAAAGCCCTTTATCAAACAGCTCTTCACTTGTACCGTCAACAACACTTTTTGCATCTCCAAAAAGAGGTTGCATATGCATCGGCTTCCAAAGCGGTCTGCTCTCTACATTTACTTCTTCCAATGCTTTCATAACTTTGTTAAAGTCACTTTTTTCAAATGTCAAAGCAGTTAGCCACCTGTTTCCGCGGCTATTTTCAAGTTCGGGCATAAAAGCTATCTCTTGTACATCACTTAAAAACTCTCTGTACCACTCAAAAATCTTTCTTTTTTTTACAACTCTATCTTCTATCACTTCCATCTGCCCGACCCCTATTGCAGCCAACACATTGCTCATTCGATAATTGTATCCGTACTCTACATGTTCATAATGCACAAACGGCTCTTTTGCTTGAGTAGAGTAAAATTTAGCTTTGTCTATCCACTCTTTGTTATTTGACACCAACATACCGCCGCCTGAAGTCGTAAGTATTTTATTTCCGTTAAATGAGTAAATTCCAAAATCTCCAAAAGTTCCGGTATGCTTGCCATTGTAAATAGCACCCAAAGACTCGGCTGCATCTTCTATAAGATAAACTCCGTGAAGCCTACAGATATCCGCAATTTTTTCTATATCTGCACACTCTCCGTAAAGGTGCGTAACTATGAGGGCTTTTGGTTTTTTCTCGCACTCTAGCAGATATTTGTTCAGTAGTTTTGGAGACAAATTCCAACTCTCTTTGTCGCTGTCTATAAATACAGGATTTGCCCTTTGATATATAATTGCATTAACCGAACCTATAAAAGTAAAAGTTGAGGCCAATACATCATCATCTTGCCCTATACCAAGAACTCTAAGAGCCAAATGGATAGCAGCAGTTCCACTGACAACCGCTAAAGCATTTTTTGCACCGGTATAGTTTTTTATGCTCTCTTCAAACTTGTTTACATACTCGCCAAGCGGTGCTATATAGTTACTCTCAAAAACTTTTTCTATATACTTTAACTCATTTCCGCTCATATGCGGGGCACTTAAAAAGATTCGTTTATTCATTGATTTCTCTTATAACTTTTGCCGGAACTCCAAATGCAATTACATTTGAGGGAATATCCGATATCACTAAACTATGAGCACCGATTATAGAATTTTCTCCGATAGTAACTCCCGGTAAAACAGTTGAATGGCTACCAATTTTGCAATTTTTTTTCAGAGTTACTTTCCCTTGCTTGTTATCAATAGTTGATACTGAATAAATTGAACAATGAGATCCGATTTGCACTTCATCTTCTATTGCTACGCCATACTTTGCGTTAATATAACTAAAAGCACCTATGTCGGTGGCAAAACCTAATTTAAACCCATCCTTGTTTTGTACAAGCCAATTATATTTTGTAAGTTTCCCCTCTTCTATTTCAGGATATTGCCAATTTTTAAAACGATTTTGATTTTTCATTTATTATTCCCTCTGAATTTTTCCATGGTTGCACTTGAGCTTGAGCTTATATCACTTCTTTTTACAACCTTTAAAAAAGTCATCCAAAGTATCTTCATATCAAGCCAAAAAGATTGATTATCCACATACCATACATCATACTCAAACTTTTGCTCCCATGAAATTGCATTTCGTCCATTTACCTGCGCCCATCCTGTTATACCGGGTTTTACATCGTGTCTTCTTTTTTGCTCATCATTATATAGGGACAAATATTCTATCAGCAATGGTCTTGGCCCTACAAAACTCATCTCCCCTTTTAGTACATTAAAAAGTTGCGGAAGTTCATCTAAACTAGTACCTCTTATAAACTTCCCAACTCCTACCAGCCTTTGTTCATCTAGAAGCAACTCACCGTTAATGTCTTTTTCATTTGTCATTGTGCGAAACTTATATATACCAAATATTTTCTCTTTATATCCGGGTCGCTTCTGCCTAAAAAGTATCGGTTGCCCCATTTTCCAGCATATAAGTAAACTAACTATAATATAAATAGGCAATAATAAAATTATAAGAAACAATGCCAGCAGCTTATCAAGTAGTGATTTAAGCATTAATTTTTTTTACCTCATCTTTTAAAAGGTTTTCAAGTTTATCCGTTAAAATTTCTATTGAGTAATTTTTCTCGGCATAGCTTCTGATTTTTTCTCCTATTTTGATTCTTTCTTCATTTGGTAAATTATAAATTTCTAAAATTGTTTTTTCTAATTGCTCCACATCATCAGGAGCTATGCTATAACCTGCATTCGCATCTTTTACGGGGTTATTTTTTGAATTTCCTGCAAATATTGTAACTCTTCCTGAAGCCATATAATCAAAAAGTTTATTCAAGCTTATCCCAAATCTATATAAAGGACTATCAATTAAACTTAAAAATAAGACATTACTATTTTGTAGTATATTTGAAACTTCACTTTTTGGCACCGAATTTTCTATACTTACATTTTGAAGGTTATTTTCTTTTACAAACTTTTTAAGTTTTTTCTTCTCTGCTCCATCGCCTACAATTGTGAAATAGATATCTTTTTCACCTTGTAGTTTCTTTGCTGCATCTAAAAGAATTTGAAGATTATTTGCAACCCCAATTGCTCCCGTGTAGCTTATGACAAATTTTTCACTTCGCTCTTTTGGAACATATCTTATATTTGACAAATCGACCCCGTTTGATATCCATATAAATTTTTCTCTCTCTACAAATTGCCCTATATAATCATAAGCATAAGGAAGATTGGAGATGATCTTGTCTGCTTTTTTGTACAGATATTTTTCAAGCCAACCCAGCAATAATATAAACGGATGCCATTTTGAAATACCCATATCAATAAGTGTTTGAGGCCAAAGGTCTCTAACCTCCATGATAAATGGCGTTTTATATTTTTGCGCTAATTTATAAGCAACCCATACCGCAAAAAGATGAACTGAAGAACCTATGATAATATCAGGCTTTGATAGATTTAGCGTCGGCATTATTTTAAGAACTTTAAATGTGTAACTCAACATATTTTTTACTCTACTGATACCGTTTCCAAAATAAGCAGGTGTTTTTATCCAAATAAAATCTATACCGTCTATACTCTCTAAAAGATACTCTTTATCTCCATACTCTTTCATCTCTTGATACTTAGAGTAGTGAAAACTTGAAGCTACTATGGTTACCTTATGACCCCTCTTAATCAACTCTTTTGCAAAATCATAGTGTCTGGTTCCTCCGCTCATATCTGGAGTTAGAGCATGATGGTTAAATATCCAGATATTCACTTTATCAGTTCCTCATAAACTTTAAACAACTTCTTCTCTTCAACACCCCAATTATATTTTTCTATGACTGCTTTTTTGCCGTTTTGTCCCATTTGCTCAGCTTTTTGCGGATGTGCAATAATATATTCGATAGCTTGGGCTACCTCTTTTGGCTCAAGTGGATTAACACATATGCCACAACTGTTTCCTTCCACTATCTCTCTCCAAAGAGCAAAATCAGATGCTATAACAGGAAGTCCCGCACTCATATATTCAAACATTTTTATTGGCAAGGAATCAAGATAGTTTATTACCGGATGAAGCGTAACGAGACCGGCTTTAGAGCGACTCATAATGTCAGCCACTCCTTCTCTGCCCAAAAAACCTAGTTCATTCACATTTTTCCAACCATTATAATTTTTTACTTCAACTTCTACATCTCTTTGGCTAAAAGCACCTACAAGATTGAGTTTTACATTTTTAGTCAAACCCATAGCTTTGAGTACTTCTTTTATTCCTCTTATTTGAGCTATGCCACCTACATAACATACTTCATCTTTTTTTTCATCCCAAGGAGTATCGTTTGCTAATTCACCTAAAATCGGAAAGTTGTTTATGTCACAGCTGTTTGGATTTATCTTTAAAAACTTATCTCTTATATATGGTGTAGCTGTGATGATGTAGTCAAATTTTTTGCAAGTATATTTTTCGTATAGCTCAAAAGATTTTGAAAGTATCACTTTTGCTACTTTGTTAAGATATGGTTTTGAAAGTAGCTGTTTTGGCAGATCCTCATGCGCATCAAATATCACTTTTTTACCAAGCTTTTTAAGCTTCAGTCCTATAGGAATAAGTTCTGGGTCATGAAGATGATATATATCGCTGTTCAGTTCTTTAGCCTTTTGGAAAACTTTTTTAACCGTAGTTGTCATGCGAGAGATGCGACCGCCTGTTTTTGCTCCAACATCAACTATTTTGACACTATTTTTAACCTCATTACCCTTGCCATCCGCTACAACCAAACTCACTTCATAGTTTTCACATTTAGCTAGTGAACTGCACATCTTTATAAAAATTCTTGTATCGTATCTAGCATGAGCTGATGTTAAGTGGGTTATTTTAGTTGTCATCATTACCTCTTAACAATTCTTCTATTTTTTCATACGATGGATAACTAATAAGTACCCCTTTAAGAGAACCTTGATATACAAACATACTCCCACATGCGACTGCATCAACTTTTGCTATCTCGAACGCCTCTTTGATATGATTTAAATTTCCAGCTCCTCCAAGAGCTATAATAGGTACTTTTGCATTTTGCTTTATCTCTTTTAGCAACTCTAAATCATAGCCTTTCATAACTCCGTCATTTTCTATAGAGTTTATAACAATCTCGCCGGCACCTAAATTTTCAACTTTTTTTATAAATTCAAGCACATCTAGCTTTGTATTTGTTTTACCATTATTTATAAAAACTTTTTTATTACCCCAAAACTCTTTTTTTACATCTACCGTCACTATTACACTTTGGTTTCCAAAAATATTTGCAGCTTCCCTTATAAGTTCAGAATTCAAAACTGCTGCACTACTTAAAGATATTTTTTCCACTCCAAGAGCATAGATTTTTTTCATTTGCTCTATATTTTTCACTCCACCACCGTAACACAGCGGCATAAAACATTCGCTTGCAATGTCTTCTATCATCTTATAGTTTGGTTCTTTGTTTTCTGCTGTTGCATCTATATCAACAAACATCAACTCATCAACCTCTTTTTCATTGAAAATTTTTATAGCATTTATAGGGTCACCTATATATGTTGGCTTTTTAAACTTTTCTGTTTTATAAAGCCCGCCTTTGTGTAAAAGCAAACATGGTATAACTCTTTTTTGTAGCATTATAACTCTCCAAAATTTTTAAGAAGCCGCATGCCGAATTTATGACTTTTTTCAGGATGAAATTGAACACCGTAAATATTGTTTTTATGAATACTACAAGTAAAATTTTCTCCATAGTTGGCAGTAGCAAGCATATTTGCATTATCATTACAAACAACATAATAAGAGTGTACAAAATAAAATCTACCATTATCCAAATCTTTAAATAAGCCCTCTTGCGACACAGGATAAACTCTATTCCATCCCATATGCGGTACAGCTAAATTTTTGTCTTCCAAATCAAACTTGATAGTTTTTGCATCTATCCAGCCAAGCCCTTTTTCTTTGCCTTCTTCGCTAGAGTTCGTAAGCAGCTGCATACCAAGGCAAATGCCAAGAATTGGTTTTTTATGTTCGAGCACTTCCTTTTCAAGTATGCCAAAAAACGGTGCATTTCTTAGACTATTTATCCCGTGGTCAAATGAACCGACACCTGGAAGCAGGTATTTATCGGCTTTTTTTATCACTTCTATATCTGAAGTTATAACTGACTCAACTCCAATTTTTTTAAACATATTATAGATAGATTTTAAATTCCCTATTCCATAATCAAGTATTGCTATCATTTTTAACCTTACGAATAGTTAGATAAACTTCTGCCAAGAAATTTTGACACTGTTTTTTGAATTTTTTTCATTCTTTTATATTTCTTTTCCATATTTACAAAATCACTATAATAATGTGATGGCATTTTAAGAATTTGTTCGAACTCGTCATCACTAACTCCTAGTTTTTTAGCAATATATTCTTTATCATCTTTTAATTCTTTTTCATCATATAACGGTTTTTCTAGTTCTTTTAAAGCTTCTTCTCTTGATATTTGATTTGCTACTATAAGACTAGCTAAATGAGGTTTTCGTTTATCATATCCAAACTTCATTGGCAACCAAAAGTTTTGAAAAAACTTTGTAAATACAGATTCCCCATGCTTTCTAGCGTACTCTTTATATCCAACTTTATCTTTTAGTTCCTGCAAAGCATCACTTTTAATATATGGCATAAAGTTAAGAGGTCGTATTGTTTTCATTTTCTTGATGAAAGGATAATAAAAATAGAGTTCATAAAAACCTATAGTTTTATAATTTTTTAGCTTTTGAGTGCCAAATTTTTTATGTATTGCATGTAAATTATCGGCATCCATTGCACTCCAAAGCCAAGATGAAGGGAATATGCTCTCTGTTGCAATATTTCCACCGCTGATAATATAATTTATACCATATTTTGTAGCAAAATGATAAAGCGAGGCAAAAAAAGCATGGTCTTGCGGCACATCTTGATTGGCAATAGCTGATTTTAAATATGCAAGTTGAAGATCTTTCATCTCTTCCCAATCAATAACTATGGTATGTAAGTGCCACCCACAATAATTCACTATATTTTCTATATTGGCAACTGCTAGTTCACTATTCCATCCGCCATCCACATGAACAACAAGTGGTTTAACGCCAGCTTCATAAAGTTTAAGTGCCAAATATGAACTATCAACACCGCCACTAAGCCCTAAAATACAATCATACTCTTTATGAGCATTTTCGTTTTTCATTTTTTTATAGATAGCTTCTAACTTTTTTGTACCTTCAACATTTGGAAACCATCTTTTTGAAGTAACTTCATCAAACTCTCTGCAATGATTGCACACACCATTTTCATCAAATATTATCTTTGAATCTGTCGTGTCCATTACACATCTTGAACAGTACCTTAAATTATTAGTCATATTTAGCCTTAGT
>JAURYA010000014.1 GCA_030654155.1 Sulfurimonas sp.
ACAAGACCAAAAACCATAGCAGGCAGATAAGCCATATAAAGGTCAGATTTTTGCCAAGCAAAATCACTGCTTGTCAATATAATAGGTATAAGAACAAAGGCAATAGTCATAAGACCTTTTTGCATAGCATTTATGATAATCATATTTAAAAGATTCGAATCTTTTAAAATATCGGATGTTTTTGCGGCTGCATGGTAAGTATGCTTGATTTTTGGAGGAGTCGGTACTTTAGTAAAAAGAAGAACTATTGCCAAAACAGCAAAAATAGCTGTTAGTATAAAAAGAAATTCAACACCAAATTTTGCACCTAAAACAGGTCCAAGACCCATAGCAAGAGCAAAGCTCATGGCGATTGAAGCTCCCATAATTGCCATTGCTTTACCGCGAATCTCCTCTTCAACCAAATCAGAAATCATTGCAGCAATAACAGAACCGATTGCACCTGCACCTTGAAGGAAACGACCAATCATCAGGGTGTATATATCAGTTGTAAAGGCACAAACAATTGAACCGACCAGAAATATAAGAAGACCGACAAGTAGAGTCGGTTTTCTACCTATTTTGTCGCTCATGGCACCAAAAGGAACTTGAAAAATTGCTTGAGTAAGTGCGTAGCCGCCAACAACTATACCGACAAGCAGCGGTGTAGAGCCTTCAAGCTCAAGGGCATAAACTGAAATAACCGGTAGAACTAAAAACAGACCCAAAAATCTCAAAGAGAGAATTGCTGAGAGAGGAAAGACTTTTTTAAACATTGTGCACCTTAAATATTATATAATGCGCAATTATATTGAAAAGATTGTTTACACAAACTTTTTAAATCAAGAAAACTTATGTCCAAAGTAAAATGTAAGGATTAGATGTGAAATTAATATTGGCTACGTCAAACAAAGGAAAAGTAAGAGAGATAAAAGCACTCTGCAAAGATTTTGAAGTGATACCCTATAGTGAGCTTATGGAAGAGTTTGAAATTGTTGAAGATGGGGCTGATTTTAAAGAGAACGCTCTTATAAAAGCCAGAGCGGTTTTTAAGGCTTTAAACGAAGATGACATTGTGGTTATAGCAGATGACAGCGGAATAAGTGTTGATGTTCTTGATGGAAAACCGGGAATTTATAGCGCAAGACACGCTGGGAAAAATGCAAATGACAAAGATAATCTTCACAAACTTATTCAAGATATAAAAGATAAAAATGTTACATCTTCCCCTGCACACTACACCGCAGCAATAGCCATAGTTACAAAAAATAGCGAGTACGTTGTTCATGGCTGGATGTATGGAACGGCCATCGCAGAAGCTATCGGCGATGGCGGTTTTGGGTATGATCCTATGTTTATCCCTCTTGGATATGATAAGAGTTTAGGTCAGTTGGACGATGAAGTAAAAAAAAAGCTCTCTCATCGTTCAAAAGCGCTTGAGTTAGCCAGAGTGATTATAAAATCATTATGAATCTCGAAAAACTTGTTTTTTCTAAAGAAACTTTGTTTTGTAGCTTTAGGGGGTTGCAAGGGACATCTGTCCCTGCCACTAAAACGGACGCGTTCGTTTTAGTGCGTAACATCAGATTATAAGTTAGGCAAAAAACCAAAAAACAACCCCAACAACTATTCTGTAGATTCCAAAGCCCACAAATGTATGGGTTGTAAGAAATTTCATCATCGCTTTGACTGTTATAAATGCAACTGCAAATGCTGTTATAAATCCGACTGCCAAAAGTGAGTAGTCATCCACAACAAGCTCGTGGCGGTTTTTAAACAAATCGTAAGCAGTTGCCGCAAACATAGTTGGAATTGCCAGTAAAAAAGAGAATTCGGCGGCACTTTTGCGTGATAATCCACTAAAAAGACCTCCAATCATAGTGGCTCCGGAGCGGCTGGTTCCGGGTATCATTGAAAAAGTTTGAAAGAGTCCTATCATCAGAGATTCTTTTATAGTCAGTTCATCTACGGTTTTGTCGCTGCTCTCATCATGATCTCTTCTAAAATATTCTATAATCAAAAATGCAATACCGCCGAGGATGAGCATTATTGCAACGGTTTCTATTCCAAAAAGTCCTTTAATCGTTTTATAAAATAAAAATCCAAAAACAGCTGTCGGTAAAAATGCCACTGTGATTTTAAGCCACAAATTTTTGTTTGCCAGAAGCCTTTGTGAAAATAGAAACAAAACTGCCAAAATACTGCCCAGTTGAATAGATATCTCAAATGTTTTGTGTGAAATTGTTTGTTCAAGCCCTAATAGATGTGAAACCAGTATGAGATGTCCCGTAGAAGAGATTGGCAAAAATTCCGTCAAGCCTTCAATTACGCCTAAAATTATCGAATCAAGTATGGTCATAAAAGCCCTTAATATATTTGCAATTTGCAATTCTTGTTGAAATTCTAGCATAAAAATAAAGAGTCACTTTATCTTATTTGGATATAATGCGAGGTTTTAAATTATAATTTATTAGGAACTTTTACATGTTACTTTTTACGCCTGGACCTACTCCGGTACCTCAAAACGTTCGCAACGCAATGTCAGACGAGACTATGCACCACCGCACACCTGAATTTGAAGCTATTTTTGAAAAAACAAGAAAACATCTTTTTAACTTATTTAAGAGCGATGAAGTTGTAATGCTTGCATCCAGCGGAACCGGAGCTATGGAAGCTGCCGTTATAAATTTGTGTCATAACACTCTTTTAAATGTAAATTCCGGAAAATTCGGTGAGAGATTTGGCAAAATTGCAACGGCTCACGGGCTTGGCAATGTTGAGATAAAAAATGAGTGGGATACGCCTGTTAGCGTTGATGAGGTTGTTCTAGCAATTAAAAACAATCCCGACATAGATGCTATTGCAGTTCAGATAAGCGAATCGGCAGGCGGACTTCGTCACCCTGTTGAAGCGATTGCAAAGGCCGTAAAAGAGATAAATCCAAATATTATGATTATAGCTGACGGTATCACTGCTGTCGGTGTTGAAGAGATTGATGTTGCAAATATTGATTGTTTGATTGCAGGAAGTCAAAAAGCTCTTATGCTTCCTCCGGGACTTGCAATTTTGGGACTAAGTAGCGCTGCAATTGAGAAAATCGGCAAAGGCAGAGGTTACTATTTCAATCTTGCTACCGAGATAAAATCTCAAAGAAAAAAT
>JAURYA010000030.1 GCA_030654155.1 Sulfurimonas sp.
GTCGAGCAGGAGGGTGTTTACCAGCTTCCCGAGGCTCAGTTAGATAGATTTATGCTAAAACTCATTGTCAATTACAACACAAAAAGTGAAGAGCTTGAGATAGCCAGAAGAGTTTCAAGCGGAAACTTTGAAGCAATAGAAGCAGTGGTAACAAATGATGATTTAAATGAGATAAAACAGGCGATAAAAAATGTACATGTAGATGAAGAGGTCGAAGAGTACATGATAGATTTGGTAAATGCGACAAGAAATCCTAGCGATTATGGACTTGAGAGTATTAAGGACTATATCCAGTTTGGAGCATCGCCTCGTGTCAGCATTGATATGTTTAAAGCTGTAAAAGCGATGGCATTTATGCGCCAAAAAGATTTTGTAACACCGGTCGATGTGGCGTACATTGCAAAAGAGCTTATGCGCCACCGTATTGTTTTAACCTATGAGGCAGAGGCGGAGGGTATTACAACTGATGAGATTATAGAAAAAGTGCTCCAAGCCGTAGCAATACCGTAGAGTTGGAATAGAGTTATGAGCAAGCTGCAAAAAATTTTAGTTCGAGCAAGACGACAAGTCTTTAGTGAAATGGTAGGAAACAACCCATCCGTCTTTCAGGGTGAGGGGTATGACTTCATCGAGCTTCGCGAATATATGCCTGGTGATGATATCCGCCATATAGACTGGAATATTACCGCTAAGATGCAGCGTCCTTTTATCAAAATATTTCGTGAAGAGAGAGAGCTGAATGTTGTTATTGTCTCTGTTTTAAACGGAAGCGTACATTTTGGTTCAAAAAAATTTAAACAAGAGACCATCGCCGAAGTTGCAGCTCTTTTAGGATTTTCTACCCTTAAAAACGGGGATTTGCTAAGCTCGTACATATTTACGAACGAGATGGTTTCATACACAAAACCAGGTAAAAAACTGCACCAAATCCACAAGAGTGTAGAAGATATTTTAAATTTTGACGCCATAAACAAAAAAGTCGATTTCAAAGTTATAGCCGATACGCTTTTTAAAAGATTAAAGAGAAAATCGCTTATTTTAATCATAGGAGACTATTTTGAGATACCTGACTTTAGGCTTTTGGCGAGAAAGCATGAGGTGTTATCCGTCATAGTCAGAGACCGCCTTGAAGAGCATCCGCCCGAGATGGGGTTTGCCTCTTTGGTTGACCCTGAGAGCGGAGCGGTTTTGGAGGGCGATTTTAACGCCTCAAGCGTGAGAACCTACTCCCAAAAAGTTGCCGCGCATGACCATAAACTTTTTGACACGCTAAGACGTGACAGCATAAGATTTACAAAAATATATACCGACAGTCATGAGGGCGTAGAGCTTCGCAGACTTTTTGAGGGCAGATAATGGCACAAGAGCAGAGTTACGATATCCCGCTTCATGATATTAAGCCGATTGTAGAGGTGCAGGAGTATTCGCTCTACTATTTTTTAGGTGCAACTCTTCTTGCTCTTATTTTGGTTTTGGGAGCAGTTTATATTATCTACATGTTGCTTCAAAAACGCAACAGGTTTAATGTGCGAAAAGAGCATTTTAAGCTTCTTAACTCGCTAGATTTAAGCGACGCTAAACGCTCTGCCTACGACATCACTCTCTACGGTGCTACATTTAAAAATGACAGTCCGAGGCATCAAGAGATGTATGAGAACCTTATAAACAGACTTGAGATTTATAAATACAAAAAAGATGTTGAAGAATATGATGGCGAAATCATCGGATATATAGAGCTTTACAAGGGAATGATTGATGTTTGAGGGAGTTTATTTTGAGTTTCCCAAAATAATTTTTCTTATTTTTATTTTTCTTCTCTGCGCTATTTTTTGCAAGATGAGACTTACCTCTATCTATTTTCCGCATACGGCAGAGTTTTTGAAAAATTCTATCTCGGCATCAAAAACACTTTTTTTTCTAAAATGGCTCGGGGTTATTATGCTGATTTTGGCTCTTATGTCGCCGATAAAAGATGAGCCTTATGAGTTGGAGCCAAAAGACGGGTATGAAATAGCCCTGATTTTGGATGCTTCGGAGTCTATGAAAGCAGAAGGATTTGACAGAAGTAACGAACGGCTTACACGCTTTGACGTAGTAAAAGAGATAGTCGGCGATTTTATCTCGCAGAGGAAAAATGACAACATGGGACTGGTCGTATTTGGAGCCTATTCATTTATAGCTTCGCCGCTAACCTATGATGAAAATATTTTAAATAAAATCCTCTCGCAGCTCTACATAGGAATCGCCGGACAATATACGGCACTTAACACCTCTTTGGCTCAAGGCGTAAATCTTTTTAAGATGAGCAAGTCAAAAACTAAAATAGCGATTTTGCTAACAGACGGATACAGCACGCCGCAGATAGATAAAATCCCACTCGAAATTGCTCTGGAGATGGCAAAAAAAGAGGGTGTCAAGGTCTACCCGATAGGAATAGGTATGCCTAACGAGTACAATCAAGAGGTGCTGCTGCGCATAGCAAACGAGAGCGGAGGGGTTGCTTTTGGAGCATCAAGCGCCGCAGAGCTTCAGGAGGTTTATAAAAAGATTGATGAGCTGGAAAAATCTGAGATAAAGAGAGAGAGCTTTACACATACAAAATATTACTATCAGTTCCCGCTTTTTATAGCGCTTATCTCTTTGATGCTCTACATCTACCTTAGAAACAAAAGAGGGTACGCATGACTTTTTTGCACCCTGAATTTCTCTACTACATGCTGCCTCCGCTCTTTATTCTCTTTGGGCTTCTGCTTACACAAAAAGAGGCACATGCAGACTTCTTTAGCCAAGATGTTATGGAAAAACTTCGCGTAAACGCAAATACATTGACGCTTCAATCCAGAAACGCTCTCTTTTTTCTTATGGCATTTTTTATGATAATTGCTCTTGCGCAGCCTGTTTTAAAAGATGGCAAGGTTGAGATAAAAGCAAAGAGCGCTGATATTATGATTGCGCTTGACATCTCAGATTCTATGCTCGCAACCGATGTCTATCCAAACCGTTTAGAGTCAGCAAAAGAGAAGGTGCTCACACTTTTAGAAGATGCACCAAATGAGCGTATAGGCATTGTTGCATTTGCGAAAAATTCATATCTTGTTTCGCCTCTTAGTTTTGATACTGCATCGGTTGCATTTTTGCTTCGTCAGCTTGACACCTCTTCCATTACAGAACAGGGGACTGACTTTTTATCAATGCTTGAAGTCGTGAGTAAAACTCAAAAGAGCCAAGAGAAGAAGATAGTTCTCATCTTAAGCGACGGCGGGGATAAAAGTGATTTTAAAGAGGAGATAGAGCTTGCAAAAAAGCACGGCATAACTGTTTTTGTCTTAGGCGTTGCAACAAAACAGGGTGCGCCGATAAAGCTTCAAGACGGAACTTTTATAAAGCATAACGGCGAGATAATCATCTCAAAACTAAACGAAAAGATAGCAGATTTGGCAACAAAAACTCTCGGCGTTTACATAGAAAACACGACATCATCAAATGATATAAAAACAATGCTCAAAGAGATAATGAGCAAGAGTGAGGAGAAGGAGTTAAAAAGCCAAGAGATAGAAAAGAACAGACCTCTTTTTTACTATCCGCTTGGTATGGCACTTCTTATTCTGCTTATTGCGACAAGCTCATTTGGCAAAAAATCGCGTGCTGCTACGCCATTAATCTTTATCTTCTTTTCTCTTCTTTTTTCAAATCAACATGTAGAAGCCGGAGTTTTTGATTTTATTGCTTTAAAAAAGGCAAAAGAGGCTTATGAAAATGGCGAGTTTAAAGAGTCCGCAAAACTTTATGAGGAGTATGCGCAAAAGAGCAAAAACGGCGAGAGTTACTACAATGCCGCGAATGGCTACTACAAACAAAAAAAGTACAAAGAGGCGATAGAGTCATATAAAAAAGCAACTTTTGAAGATGGAGATAAGAGAGCAAAAAACCTCTCAAATCTTGGAAACGCCTATTTCAAAGATGGCGATTTTCAAAAAGCGATAGAGTCTTACGAGGAGTCTTTGAAAATCAAAGAGGACAAAGAGACGAGAGAGAATCTCAAAGAGGTGGAGAAACTTTTAAAAAAGCAAGAACAAGAGCCTGACAAAAAGAGTAATCAGGATGAGAAAAAAAAAGAGCCAAAAGATAGTGAACAAAATAAATCTGATAAAAATAGAGAGAAAAACTCAGATAAAGAAGATAAAAACAAGAGCCAAGATGAGAAAAAGTCTGACAAAGAGAAAAAAAGTGATGAGAAAAAAAACTCATCTTCGCAGACAAAAGGGTTAAACAAAGAGAATATTATGAGCGATGCAGAAGAGCAGAAGTGGATACAACAGCTAAATATGAACTCAAAAAGCTACATGTACAAAATAAACGACAAAGAGAGCCAGAGCATTAATAAAGATGAGAAACCATGGTAGAAAATAAGTCAAAGGAAAAAAATTGAACAATATTATAAAATTACTGTTTTTATTACTCATTACATCACATTCACTTTTTGGAGCACTCACGGCTACTGTCGATTCAAAAACGATAGAGCTTGGCGAGATGGTTACATACTCTCTGAACATATCAGGAGAGAAGATAAAAAGACCAAATATACAGAGGTTGTGTAACAGCGATGTACTTTCCACCAGTTCACAAACAAATATGCAGATTATAAATGGAAATACCAGCAAGAGTTATACACTGAGTTATAAATTTTTGCCGCAAAAGAGCTGTAAAATTGAGCCTGTTGAGGTTGAAGTTGACGGCAAAAAAGAGCTTAGCAGTGAGATAGATATAGAAGTAAAACCTGTTAGCGGGGCAAAAGATTTAGATTTTGCGCTAACACTCAGCAGCGATAAAAAAGAGCTCTATGTCGGCGAAATATTTGATGTAACACTGACGTTCAAGCAAAAAAACGATGTCGGTGCCGTTGATAGCGAATTTACTCCTCCAGAGCTAAAAGGTCTTTGGGTTAAAAAAGAGTCAGAACCGCAGAGATATAAGGATGATAAACATACAGTTACAAAAGTAGTTTATAGAGTGGCCGCGCAAAGAGCAGGCGAGCTGAAAATAACAAAAGCACAGATGAAGATAGCTTCAAGAAACAGCAGGGAAAATGGCTGGGGAGCTTGGATTCCAACATTGAAATGGAAAACATATTTTTCAAACGAGTTGAATTTGGATGTAAAACCGCTTCCATCCGGAGTTGATTTGGTTGGAAGCTTTACCATAAATGCAACACTCCAAAAGAAAGAGATAAAAGCGAATGAAGCTCTAAATGTTATAGTAGAAGTGCAGGGTGAAGGAAATTTAGAGGATATAAAAAGTTTTAAACAAAATGTAGACGGAGCAGCTGTTTTTGATGAAAAAATAGTGATTAACGGTGCGAAACTGACTCAAAAGATAGCTTTTGTTGCCGAGAGAGATTTTGTTGTTCCGGCTTTTAGTCTAAGCTATTTTGATACGAAGACAAAAGAGATAAAAACAATCTCAACAAAAGAGATTCCTATAATAGTAAAAAATAGTAAGGCCGCAGAGGAGCTGGTTGTCAAAAAAAATAGTATTGATGAGGGTGTTGAAATAAAAACAAAAAGCAGTGATGAGTGTGATAAATTAAATTATATTTTAATTTTTGTTTTTGGACTAATCATCGGTGTTCTAGCGATGTTTTTTAAAAATAAAATAAAATTCAAAAACAGTAAAAAGAGTGATTTTACAAATGATCAAAAAACTCTATTGATGAAACTTCTTCCATATAAAGAGGATTTAGAGGTAAAGGAGATTATTGAGGGCTTGGAGGGTAAAATATACTCAAATCTAGAGATAAATTTGGATAAAAAAGTTTTAAAAAAAATAAAAAATAGATATAAAATAGATTAGAAAAAAAAGTGTTTCTTAACCTATTAGTTACATAAGAGTACTAATCGCAAAATTAATTTGCAAATTTATTTTTGTTTAAGATTAGGAGCATATAATTCCACTCGTTAATAATGACAGCAAAATTAAGTTGTTAATTATATTAGGAGAAAACATGAAAAAATTAATCGGTGGTTTAGTAGTTGTATCGGCACTATTTTTAGGTTGTGATAAAAAAGCAGAAGAGGCTCCAGTAGAAACTGCAGCTCCAGTAGAAACTCCAGCTCCAGTTGCAGCTCCAGTTGAAACTCCAGCTCCAGTTGAAGCTACAGTTGAAGTAAACGTAACAGTTGATACTCCAGCTCCAGTTCCAGCAGCAAACTAATAACTTAAAGGGCAGCACATTTGTGTTGCTCTTTCTTCTTTATACGCAATCCAAATAATCTATTTTAATTTAATCTAAAATATCGTGAAGCCTATTTCCTGCTTCAATATTTTTGTGCACCTTCTCCCACTCGTCATTTTTAATATTTTCTTTTAATGTTTTTAATTCACCTTCAAAAAGCTCTATCGCCTCAAGCAGATTTGTTTTATTTTGTCTAAAAATATCTTCCCACATATTTGCAGAACTCTTTGCCAACCTGCTCATTGAACGAAATCCGCCGGCTGCAAGAGCTAAGATATTGTGTTTATTCTCTTGATGCATTACCGTATTTGCAAGAGAGTAGGAGATGGCGTGAGGCATATGTGAGATGAGCGCCGCATGGCGGTCATGTTGGCAGGCAGACATAAAGTGTTTTTTCATATTTAGAGCTTTAAATATCTTTTTCGCAACTTTTACCTGATGCTCTGCGCTGTTTTCCAAATCACATAAAACTACTACTTTATCGTTGTATAAATCATCAACGGCAGCGCGCGGTCCAAAGTTTTCTGTTCCCGTCATCGGGTGGGCTGCTACAAAGTTTTTTCGTATCTGCGGAGGAACGGAAGCCACTATTTTTGCTTTTGTGCTTCCAAAATCAATAATTGTTGTATCCTCTTTTATATCAATAAGGTTGTTGAGTGCCGAAATAACACCATCAACAGGAATTGCTAAAAAAATAACATCATAATCTTTAACTTCATCAAACTTTACTATCTTGTCAACCAAACCAAGCTCAATTGCCTCTTTTTGATGAGTCTCATTGTGGTCACTTCCGACAACGTTCTCTATAAAATCTAATTTTTTTAAACTAATGGCAAGTGAACCCCCCATAAGACCTAACCCTATTATTGCTACATTCATCTCAGTTCTTCTTTTTTATTTGTTAAATTATACAAAGTTTACTTAATATTAACCTCATAAAAGGTAAAATCTTTTCTTATTTTATAATTATGGAAACTCAATGAGAATATTTTTAGCAACTTTGCTAACCCTAATCGCCGTAAACTCTTTCGCATATACAATTAAATCCATTAAGTACGATGGTATGGTTCAGATGTCAGAATCTGTTGCACTAAGGATGTTAAAATTTGAAATTGGCGACAGTGTTGATGACAAAATGCTTGATGAATCAATAAAAACATATCATAAGCAGGGTTACTTTGAAGATATTTGGGCCGATGTAGATGAGAACGGTGTATTAATATTTCATTTTAAAGAAAAACCGCTTATATCAAATATAGAGTTAAAGGGGTGGAAAGAGGGTGACTCTGAGATTATGGATGGTGTTATCCAGATAAAAGTGGGCTCACTCTATGATGAGAAGAAACTCGAAGCTGCAAAAAAAAGAATCATTGAAGCGATAAATCAAGAGGCAAAAATTGACAGCGTTGTAGAAATTTCAAAAGAGCTTCTTGATAATGGAAGTTACAAGGTTACATTTTTAGTCAATGAAGGCGAAGAGATAATAATAGAAGAGTTGCTATATAGCGGAGCAATCGGGTTAGACAGTAATGAGTTTGATGAAATGATAGCCAATAAAGAGCGAGAATTTCTGGGCTGGTTTTGGGGCAGAAATGACGGAAAGATGAAGGTTGCCGATTTGGCATATGACCCTCTTAGAATCCGTGATTTGTATATGCAGCACGGATATTTGGATATTGATGTAAAAGAGCCATTTGTAAAAGTTAATTTTGATAATTATACGGCAGAGATGAGTTACCAGATAAAAGAGGGCGAAATTTATACAATTAGCGGGATAAGCATAGAGCAAGAGAAACATGTAGTTGATGATGCCCTTGTGAGAGAGTTGATAAAGCTGGAAATCGGTGAAGCTTTTAATGTACAAACTTTTCGTGATGACTCGCAAAGAATCAAAACTCTTATTGCAGATTTAAGTTACGCTTTTGTTCAGATTGTGCCAGATTTGAAAAAAAATAAAGAAAAAAAAGAAGTTGAAGTTGTTTTTAAAATTATGCCCGGCGAAAAAGTAAAGATTAGAAATGTCGTTATTTCAGGCAATAGTAGAACGCTTGACAGGATTATAAGAAGAGAGCTATATCTTGGGCCTGGCGACATGTACTCATTGACAGACTTGGCGGATTCTAGAAATTCGCTTGGAAGACTCGGTTTTTTTGATGGAAATACCATCGAAGAGAAAAGAATTGACAGCAAGACTATGGATTTAGTTGTCAAGGTAAAAGAGGCTCCTACTGGAAATATCCAACTAGGCGGCGGATATGGAAGCTACGGCGGGATTCTTGTAAGTGTGGCAGTTAATGATAGAAATATTTGGGGCTCAGGTATTGACATCGGCGTAAAAGCAGAGAGATCATCGCTAACTTCAAACTACTCTTTTACTATCTCAAATCCAAGACTTAACGACAGCGATTTTAGCGGTAATTTCTCTGTTTATACATCCGACTATGAGTACAACGACTATTCCGTACTTTCGGATGGTTTTACAACAGGAATCGGACACAGATTTACAAGATATATAAGCGGAAACATCGGTTATGGATTTTCAGCAAATAGCTATGAAGTTGACGTAAACGCTACAGATCCTGATAATCCATATTTTGAAGATTATTCAAAAAGTTCGGTTACGGTAAGTGCAAAGTTTGACAATACGGATGATTTTTACCTTCCTAGAAAAGGTTTTATGATAAGTCAAAGTATAGAAAAGGCTGGTGTTGGTGCGGATGCAAATTTTGTTAAAAGCAGGACAAATTTCGGTGCCTTTAAGGGACTTGACGAGTGGTTTGGCTTTGACGTAATTGCCAGATATAAAGCCAGACTTTTTTATGTAAAAGAGACAGGATATCTGCCAGAAGCAGAGAAGTTCTTTATGGGTGGCATTGGAAGCGTTAGAGGTTACGAGTCATACTCTCTTGCGCCAAAAACAAAACTAGACCCCGCTGCTACTGATGGAATCAGAAGATACGGCGGTGAATATACGGCATCAAATAGTTTTGAGCTTAGTTTTCCTCTTGTACCAAAAGCAAAGATGCGTTTAGTTACATATCTTGACTGGGGTGTTATTGGAACCAGTGAAGAAACAACAAGCGAGTATACTGTTAAAGATATCTCTCGCGGCGGTTTCGGTGCAGGGCTTGAGTGGTTCTCCCCTGTTGGACCGATTCAGTTGATGTTCTCAAAACCTTTAGCAGAAGAAGAGGGTGACAAAACAGCTGTATTTGAATTTACAATGGGTCAGAGATTTTAAAGAGAAGATTGCCTTGATAATTCAAGGCATTATAGTTATAAAAAAGAGATGTCTATATTACTGTTTTTGAGATTTTCCAATTTTTTAATATTCTCTTTTGCTAAATATAGACTATTTTTAGACTCAATTTTTAGTTCACTGTTTTCAAAACTGAGAGCAAAGTCAATATTTCTTGGCTGGTGACTAAGCAGAGCAACGCTTAGTGAGAGAAGGTAGCTAAGAGCGTTTAGCTGATTTGTGTCAGGAAGTAGAGACTTAAAATCATCTACATGCGATGATGATGGAAGTTTTCTTTTTGAGTATCGTGCTAGAGTTGCAATAAGAACTATCTCTTTGTGCGTAAAACCAAACTCCAAAGCGTCTTCTATAAGTTCGTAGCTGTGCTTGTTGTAGGAGTAGTAGTGAATAGTGCTTCCGCTCATACAGAGTTTTGCGGCTATTGCCAACTCATAACGATACTTTTTGTCTATATTAAGCTCTTTGTGCGTCAGGTCAAACAGCTCTTTTGCAACTCTGTTTAGTTGGTTTGAGTGAGCTTGATTATCAATATGCGAATCCAATATATATCTCACTGAAGTGTTGTAGTTTGCGGGAAATTTATCTCTTGATGTTCTAAGCAGATCAGCCAAGAAAGCTCCCTCTCTAACCCCAACTCCACTTGTAATCAGCTCTTTTATCTTAAATTTTTTAAAAACTCTAAGAAGTATCAGTGCACCCGGTTTTATGACATCAAATCTGCTGTTTTTTATGCCGAGTTTTTTTAGATTGTTTTCGTCAGAATCCAATATTTTACTCAGCAACATATGAAAATCATCATAGTTTGGTTCGTAAGCGTGAAGCTTATCTAATGGATAGCCACTGTTGCTTAGTATGGCATAGGATATTGCCCTGAAAGTTCCGCCTATTCCTATTATCGTAGAAACGTCAATGCCGTCCAGTTGAGAGAGCTGTAAGTCAATATATTTTTTAGCACCCTCGATATCGTTAAAATCAAAAAATAGCTCTTTTAATCTTACCGTCCCAAGATTAAGAGAGATATTCGCATTTATATCTTTTTTATTGATTAGCGAAAATTCAGTGGAACCACCGCCGATATCTATGCTTAGGGCATTTTCTTGTTCAGGCAATAGATTTGCACATGCAATTGCTCCGAGATAAGCCTCTCTTTGGCCATCAATAACCTTGATATTTAACCCAAGGGAGTTTTTTATTCTGTTAATAAATTCTTTTTGATTTGGGGCATCTCTAAGCGCAGATGTGGCAACGCAGAGTGTTTTTCTCGCTTTGAAAGATGAGATAATAGTTAAAAAATCTTCAAGAGCTTCAAAAGCTCTCTGCATCGGAATTTGTTGCAGACTGCCGCCATTTTGGTAAGCATTTTCAGAAATTCTTACTCTGCTTTTTGCTTCATGAAGTATGTGAAATGCAAATCGGGAAGTTTTCTCATAGATTACCATTCTAACCGAGTTAGAACCTATGTCTATGACCGCTACCCGTTTTGCCAAACCTCTACTCTTCTGCTAGAATATTTTTATATTTAAACTGAAGTTCTGCAATAGACTCTACGTTATCTTTATCAGGAACAATACAATCAACAGGACAAACAGATATACATGCCGGCTCATCATAAACGCTGACACACTCAGTACAACGATCCGGATCGATGTAGTAGATTGGGTCGCCCTCTTCAATAGCTACAGTAGGACACTCTTCACGACATGCATCGCATGCAATACACTCATCATTTATTATCAAAGCCATTAAAATACCTCGTAGTTATAGTCCAATTTAAATATATTTTTTAAGATATATTTTTATGTGCTCGATTTATAGCTAAATAAAGCTTTATAAATTTTTAAATCTAACTATTTTCTAGCTAGTTGGCAAAATGCATGAAAGTTTTGAGTTTAGATTTAAGCTGGCGATTGTTCCCATAACACCATCCGTTCTGTTTTTTATGCTTATTTTTGCACCCAAAGCGTCGGCGGCACTTTTAGCCAAAAAAAGTCCAAGACCAACACCCGGTTTATTTCCCTCTCTCTTAAACGGTGCAAAGAGGTCAGAACTCTCATCTATACCGCATCCCTCATCTATAACTTCTATAAGCAGACCATAGTCGTTTAGTGAACTTCTTAAGGTTACATTTTTGTCTTTTGGGGTAAATTTTAGTGCATTTTGTAGAAAATTTTGCACGATTTGATTTAGAAGCCCGACTTGAAGTATTGCCATAAAACCGTTTGGTTCAAAATGCATGTAGAGCATCTTTCCCTCGTTTGCGGCAAGAAGTCTAAAGTCATCTGCTTTTTGTTTTAAAACCTTTATAACATCTACCTCTTGAGGTTTTTCTAGCTGCATCCCCTCTTGGCGACCGATATTTAGTATATTTGAAACTATTATGTTCATCTCGTCTATTGTTTTATTTGTTACATTAAGAGCGTCTATGTACTCTTCTTCAGAGCGTTTTTTAATCAGTGTCACCTGATTTTTTAGCTTAATAACTGCAAGCGGAGTTTTAAGCTCATGAGCCGTTCCTATGAAGAGCTCTTTTTGATACTTTACGAAATTCTGTATTCTTGCAATTAGATGATTGATGGTTGCTCCGAGGGGTTCAAACTCTTCCGGCAGCTCCTCTACTTTTATGGGACGCATAAGATGTTCATTCATGTTTGATAATTTGTTGCTCAGTGTTTTAACGGGGATTACAAGCATTTTAGATAATCCAATAGCATAAACTACTACAAGCAAAAATCCTGCAATGTTTATAATAAAAAGATAGTGAAGTATCTTATCTAGAAGCGCTCTTGTAACTGTTATATCTTTTGTTATTTTGAGATAGCTCAACTCATTTAAATTAAACGGATAAATAAGTGTCAAGTATGATTTTTTATCTTTTGTTATTTCATATAGGTCAATATCCAAATGCTCTTTATTTAGGTACATTATCTCGATGCTTAATCCTAAATACACTTCCGGTGTCGGTACTTCTGTGCCGTAAATTGATTGATTGCTTGCTACGTTTTTTGCATAGACTAAAAGTTCTTGGTGCTTTTCGTCAAAAATAGACTTTTCAATATAAAAATATAAAATTGATGAAAATATAAGTATGAGTGAGGCGGAAGCAATAATAAGTTGAATTAAAAAACTTTGTCTAATACTTCTTTTTGAGAACATTTTTTACCTACAATTTGTCTCTGCCACCTAAACGGACGCGTCCGTTTAGGTGCATAACATCAGTTAGTTAATCTCTTTAGGAAAACAAAAACGGTAACCGCGACGACGAACAGTCTCAATAGTGGTTATGTTTAACGGCTTATCCATTTTTTGTCTAATTTGATTAATTGCAACCTCAATTACGTTTGGAGTTACAAGCTCCGGCTCTTCCCAGATTGCATCCAGAAGCTGTTCTTTAGATACGATTTGATCACGGTGGCGAGCTAGGTGAGTTAAAACTTCAAAAGGTTTGCCTTTAAGCTCTATCTCTATCTCTTTATAAGTGATTTTTTCCTCTTCAGGATTGATGATTAAATCTTCAATTTCAATAATGTTGCTGCCGCCAAAACGAAGACGAGCTTCGATTCTAGCAACTAAAACATCAAAATCAAATGGTTTTCTGATATAGTCGTCAGCGCCGCTTCTTAGAGCTTCGATTTCACTTTCGTTGTCATCTCTAGCAGATAAAACGATTACAGCAGTTTTAGGAGTATTGGTTTTAATATCTCCTATTATATCAACAGAGTTTCCATCCGGAAGCATCCAGTCCATCAGTACTAAGTCATAGTTACGAATATCTAGGTAGTATTCGCCATCTTTAAGAGTCTCTACTACATCGCTTTGGTAGCCAAATTCTTTTAGCCCCTCTGCAAGCATTTTATTTAATGTAACTTCATCTTCTATAATAAGAATGCGCATAAATTATGTCCTATAAGTGAATATTTTGGCGGAATGATATCATAATTTTAGGTTAATTTAAAGTAAATTTCAATTTTTTTTAATAAAACTTTAACTTATATTTAAGATTGGACTTTATAATAATTGCTTAAACTTACCTTGCAGTCAGGTAAAATAGATGGTTTTGTTATCTTTAAATTGATGCTTTTTATGGTGTTGAATTCTTTAATTAACTTTAAATTTATCTCATTTAGTGCATCTTCAATAAGCAAAAACTCACTTTTTATCATCATTTCTTTGATAATTTCAACAATATCGGCATAATTTATAAAGCTTTTTTGGTACTCATACTCAATAGCAATATTAATAATTACATCTTGAGGTTTTTCCCTCTCAAAATCTAAAATCCCAATGATACATTGGAACTTTAAATCTTCTACATGTATGGTCACTAAACTACTCTTTTTTCTTCACCTTTAAAAAGACGAATAATATTTGGAATATGTTTGTAAAAAAGGATAAATCCTATTATTAAAACAGGAGAGTGTGCCATATCTGGGTGGATGATAAAACTTGCAACAATAAGAGCAAGAAGCGCAGTAAGCGAGGAAAGTGAAGAGATTCTTATAAATTTTGCTCCAAGAGCCCAAACGACTAGAGCGATAATGGTCTCCAGCGGGAGCATAAACATCATAACCCCCATGCCGGTAGCAACGCCTTTTCCGCCTTCAAACCCTAAGTATGGGGAGAAACAGTGCCCGATAACCGCTAAAACGGCTATACCCCAGAGCGTAGCTTCACTTAACCCGATAAAATAGGCAACAAGAAGAACTATAACTCCTTTTACAGCGTCAAGTGCCAGTGTCGCAATTCCAAGTTTTTTTGCCAAAGATGGGTTGGTCTCTTTTACGACCCTTAGAACGTTCGTAGCGCCTATGCTGCCCGAACCGCTTGCTTTTATATCTACGCCTGCAAATTTTTTAGCTAAAAGAAGACCAAAAGGGATACCGCCGATTAAATAAGCTGCAATAAAAAACTGAGCATTTGTGTTAAATAAAAAATCCATTCAAGACCTTCTGAAATATTTGTGACATTCTACTTTATCTATGATTATAGAGATATAAAATCTCCTAAATACTATTTTTTGCTATAATAACACGATTATTTAGAGAAGGAATTTTTTTTGGAATTTACAACCCAACTGTTAAAAGAAAAAATTAATGAATATAAAAAAAAGTTAAGTGTGATAGTTGTCGCACACCACTACCAAAGAGATGAAGTTTTTGAGATAGCCGATATAACGGGTGATTCATTGGAACTTGCAATTAAAACCAAGGCGGATAATTCCGAATTTGTGGTTTTTTGCGGTGTCGGCTTTATGGGGCAAAGCGTAAAAGTTTTATCTCCGAACAAAAGAGTTGTTATGCCAAAAGCAGCCTGCTGTGCAATGGCAAAAATGATTGACGGCATGCAGTTTGACGCATCAATAAAAGCGCTTAATGAGGCTGGTGTGCCAAATGAAAATATTTTACCGATAACATACATCAACTCAAATGCTGACGTAAAGGCAAAAGTCGGGCAGATGGGGGGAATGGTCTGTACAAGCTCAAATGCGAAAAAAATTATAACGACAGCACTTCAAGAGGGAAAAAAGATACTTTTTGTTCCGGATAGATGTTTAGGGCAAAATATAGCAAACCAGATGGGGCTTAAATCTTGCATAATAGGAGACGGAGCCAATCCTGCCGATGCAGACATCATCTGTTTTAACGGCTTTTGTTCTGTTCATCAGCTTTTTACCGTGGATGATATCAACTTTTACCGTAAAAAATATCCCGGAATTTTGATAGCTGTTCACCCAGAGTGCGACCCGGCAATCTGCGATGCTTCTGATTTTGTAGGTTCAACTTCACAGCTTATAAAATTCATTACAGATCTTCCTGAGGATCAAAAAGTTGCTGTTGGAACTGAGTTTAACATGGTCAACCGTCTTCGTTCAAAAAATACTTATGTTTTATCATCTACAAAACCGGAGTGCCCGACTATGAATGAAACAACTCTTAGAGATGTCTATGATGTGCTTAAGTCTATCGATGATGGTGCGCCGTTAAATGAGATAGAGATAGACGAAAATACTCAAAAATGGGCAAAAATCGCACTAGAGAGAATGTTGGCGTTATGATGGAAGATTTTGTAAAAGCCTCATTGGCCCAGGATGTCGGTCGCGGAGATCTGTATGCACTGGTTGAGCCAAGCGTAGATGCGAGCGCAAAGATTATTGCAAAGAGCGATGGTGTTGTGGCTGGAGTAGAGTATATAAATGTTTTGGCTAGACTTGAGAGTTTTGAGATAAAATGGAATAAAAATGACGGAGAGAGTTTTATAAAAGGAGATGTTTTAGCCACTTTAAGCGGAACTTCACATGTCCTTTTAAAAATCGAGAGAACGCTGTTAAATATGCTTCTTCACGCCAGTTCTATCGCAACCTTGACAAAGAAATATGTAACTATTGTGGAGCCTTACGGCGTAAAACTTTTAGACACAAGAAAAACGAGACCGCTTTTGAGAGTGTTCGAGAAGTATGCGACAAGATGCGGCGGAGCTATAAATCATCGCATGGGTTTAGATGACTCTTTGATGATAAAAGATACTCATCTGAAAACTATTAAAGATCTCAAGAACTATATAGAAAAAGCGAGAAAAAAGATTCCTTTTACCGCAAAGATAGAGGTTGAAGCAGAAACATTTGAAATCGCAAAAGAGGCGTTTGCCGCAGGGGCTGACATAGTTATGTGCGACAATATGACACCTGAGCAGATTCGCGAGGTTGTAAAATATAGAGATGAAAATTTTTCACATGTACTGCTAGAAGCAAGCGGGAATATCTCGCTTGAAACCATAGAGAGCTATGCTAAAACAGGCGTTGATGCAATAAGCAGCGGCTCACTTATTCATCAGGCAAATTGGATTGATTTATCCATGAAGATAGATTAGAGACAATATTGTTTATTAATTTATCTTTTCAAAATTTTGTGACCTCTTCTAGGAGATACTAATGGCCGATGATGCTGAAAAAACCGAAGATTACACTATTTTGAACGAAAAAGAAACTCGTTTCTTTTTCTACGCTAAAGCCGCTCTGGCTACTAAAGAAAATCTTTATCAAGATTTTGTGACCTCTTCTAGGAGATACTAATGGCCGATGATGCTGAAAAAACCGAAGAACCCACCGCCAAGAAGATAGAGGATGCCAGAAAAGAGGGCAACGTTCCAAAATCTCAGGATGCTTCGGGTGTTATAACTCTGTTTGTGGCAATTATTGCTTTTTTACTCCTTTTTCCATATATGAGTGCTCACATGATTTTTCTATTTAAATATTACTTTTCGCTGATAGGCGTGAGCGTTGATAGAGCGTTGATGGTTAACATAGCAATAGTAACAAGCAAAGAGTTTCTTCTAATTGTTATGCCGCTTTCAATTTCAGTCGCTATCGCCGGTGTTGTAGCTGCAATTGCTCAGTTTGGTTTTCTCTTTACTACAAAAGCAATTATGCCGGACTTTAAAAAAATAGATCCGATTAAGGGTACAAAAAATCTATTTTCAATGAAAAAAGTCGTTGACGGCATAAAAATAACTTTTAAATCTTTTACAACTTTGGGTGTGGGATTTATTTTCTTCTTTTTCTTCATAGTTGAACTTCCGACGGTTGCTCTTTTTGGACTTGGTGACCAGATGGAGTGGCTTAGGGATAAGGCAATTATTATTGCATTTGTAATGCTTTTAATTATTTTTATATTTGCAGTAATTGATATAATAATTGTAAGGAAACAGTATTTTGACGGGCTAAAGATGAGCAAACAGGAGATAAAAGATGAGATGAAAAATATGGATGGAGATCCGCTCATCAAAGCAAAAATCCGTCAAATTCAGATGCAAGCCTCAAGAAAGAGAATGATGGCGGCAGTCCCGACTGCTGATGTTGTTATAACCAATCCTACCCACTACGCTGTTGCTATAAAGTATGATGAGCAGAAGTCGCACGCACCTATTGTTGTAGCAAAAGGGATGGACAATATTGCACAGCAGATTAAAAAAATTGCCAGAGAAAATGGAGTACATGTAGTCCAAAATCCTCCGCTTGCAAGAAGCCTGTATGCGCAGGTAGAGTTGGACAAACCAATACCGAACGAACTTTTTGCGGCAGTTGCAGAGGTATTGGCTTACGTTTACAAAATGAATAAGAAGTAGTATATAATCACAAAAAAGATAGGCAGCAGAGAGTAGCTCTAAATTGAATGAAATATTAGAAAAGATAGAAAAAGCCAGCCATATTGTTCTTATATCACATCCAACTCCTGATGCTGATTCAATAGGCAGTGCAAGTGCGATGTATAGTTTCTTGCTCCAAAACCATAAAAAAGTTTCATGGTTTTGTAAATCTGAGATAATTAACAATAAATTTTCTTTTATTCCGTGGTTCGAAAATATTAGAGCAACATTCCCGACTTCTGCCGATTTGGCAATTTCACTGGATTGTGCAGATAAAAAGCGTTTAGGTGTAGATGTCGAGTGTGATTTGATAAATATTGACCATCATGCTACAAATAGCAATTACGGCGATATAAATTTTGTTAAAACCAACTCTATAAGCACAACGGAGATATTGCATAATTTTTTTAAAGAAAACGGTGTAAAAATAAACAAAAAAATGGCAACTGCTTTGTATGCAGGGCTTCTAGATGACTCCGATGCTTTTTTATCAGATGAGGTCGATGGCACGACATTTGCTTTGGCAAAAGAGTTAATAGAGCATGGCGCCGATTATAAACTTTGTAATAAAAATATTATAAAAAGCGTCTCTCTGGCGGCTTTAAGACTAAAAGCCGTTATGTTTAAAAATATGTCGCTTGAGTTTGATGCAAGAGTCGCTCTTTTTTGCGTAAGTGATGAAGATATGAGAGGTACTGGGGCAGTTTCGGAGGATTGCGAAGCTGCACTTGAAGAGTCTTTAAATCTCATACATGTAGAAGTTGCCCTGCTGTTAAAACAAAATAGTGATTTTACAATCAAAGGCTCTTTTCGTTCAAGTTCAACACTTGACTGTGCAAAAATCGCGGCAAACTTTGGCGGCGGCGGGCATATAAGAAGAGCTGGTTTTGATATAGAGAGCAGAGTGCCTTTAGATGAAATAAGAAGAGAAGTGTTAAATTTAATAAAGAAGGAAATAGTAGTTTGAGAAGAAAAGAAAATGGGTCTTTATATGGCGTGTTATTGATATTTGCAATTGCAATAGGTGGAGCTTTTTATGTATATAGTTCTGTAATGTTTGAGAGAGAAATCCCTGTTATTTCTATGAAAAATAGCGGTTACTGGAATTTAAAAGATCCGTTGGAAGTTGCTATTAACGATATAAGCGGATTAAAGTCATATAAAGTTACTTTAAAAAGTGATGCCGAGGAGACAGTTCTGTACCATGAGCAGTATATGGAAGCCCACGAATCGGTAAATGTAAAAATAGATCCGCCAAAGAGCGCTTATGCCATGAAAGAGAAAAATATTAAAATAGTAGTTGAAGCAATCGACGCAAGTAAATGGAATTTATTTAAAGGAAATATTGCTCGAAGCGAGTTTGAATTAAAAATTGACAAGAAAAGACCGCTAGTAAATATTATTGTAAATTCATATAAGATAAACAAGGGCGGTGCAGCGCTTGTAATATTTAAAACAGAAGACGAAAACTTAAAAAATGTCTATATTGAAACAAATTTTGGTAAAAAATTTATTGCACAACCGTTCTATAAAGAGGGTTATTACATATCGCTGTTGGCTTGGCCTATAACTGAAAAAGATTTTAAAGCAACTGTTATAGCGGAGGATTATGCACAAAACACAATTCAGGCATACATTCCCCTCTATTTGCAGGACAAAATTTATAAGGTTTCAAATATCAAAATTGACGATAATTTCTTAAAAGGAAAGATTGCTGATTTAGCTGAAGAGTTTGAAGAGACACAGGGTGTTACTGATCCTATAAAGCAGTTTAAAATTATAAATGAAGATGTAAGAATTAAAAATGAAAAATTAATTCATGAAATAACATCAAAAGTTTCTGACAAGATGATAAATGATTTTAAAATAAACAGCATGTATCCTCTTAAGAATGGTCAAGTTGTTGCCCACTACGGAGATCACAGAATCTACTCTTACAACGGAGATGACATCAGTGAATCATATCATATGGGTTTAGATTTGGCTAGCAATGCAATAGCAGATATAAAAACTCAAAATAGTGGAAATGTTGTTTTTTCCGAGTACAACGGATTGTATGGAAATATGCCAATAATAGATCATGGTCTAGGTTTATACACACTTTATGGACACTGTTCAACTGTTAATGTCAACAATGGAGAAGCCGTAAACGAGGGTGCAACAATAGCAAATACAGGCAAAAGCGGGTATGCTATGGGAGACCATCTGCACTTTGGAGTTCTTGTTCAGGGAATTGAAGTTTATCCGGCAGAGTGGATGGACGACAACTGGATGAAGTTAAATATTACCGATGTAATAAAGAGTGCCAAAGATATGATAGATAAAAAAATATAGAGATTACTGATTTTAATCGTAGGAACAAAAATGTATCAAACAACTATAAAAAAAAGTGTTGAATTGGTTGGGATAGGTCTTCATAAGGGCTCGGCTGTTAAATTAAGACTTGAGCCTTTAGAGTCAAATAGCGGTTTGATATTTTACAGAAGCGATGTTGATGTAGCTATTCCGCTGATTCCAGATAATGTTGTTGATACAAAAATGGCTACAGTTATCGGTAAAGACGGCTACGTAATCTCGACAATAGAACATATGCTCTCAGCAATCTATGCCTACGGAATTGATAACCTAAGAATAGTGGTTGATGCTGATGAGGTTCCGGTGATGGACGGAAGCAGTGCAAGTTTTTGTATGCTTTTGGATGAAGCAGGTATTGTTTCGCTTGACGCGCCTAAAAAAATAATGCGAATAAAGAAAGAGATAATTGTACAAGAGGGCGATAAGTATGTAAAACTCTCTCCGTCACCTGATTTGCAATACGGCTTTACAATTAAATTTCCGCATCCCGTAATTCAGCAACAAGATTATATTTTAAATTTTACCAAACAGAGCTACAAAGATGAGATTGCACGCGCTAGAACCTTTGGTTTTTTGCATGAAGTTCAATATCTTCGCTCAAAGGGGCTTGCACTCGGAGGCTCGCTTGAAAATGCTATTGTTTTGGATGACAAAAAAGTTTTAAATCCCGAAGGATTAAGATTTCCTGATGAGTTTGTAAGACATAAGATTTTGGATGCAATCGGCGATATGGCACTTATCGGCATGAATTTTGTCGGCAATTATGAGGCTATGGCAGGAAGTCATGACTTAAACCATAAACTTACACTTGAACTTTTAAAAGATGCCCAGAATTACGAAATTATAGAGCTTGTGGGTGAGAAGACAAAAGAGTTAGAAAAAGCATATGCTTAAAAGTGTTGATTTAGTTTTTATTACGCTGTCGTCTCCGATTCAAGTTGGAGTATACGAAGACAATCTGCTTATAGAGAGTATCTCAACAAATGAAAAAAGTTCAGATATTCTGCCAAATATATTTAATGAACTCTCAAGCAGATATGAGATAAAGAAGCTCTTTTACGCTAATGGACCTGGTAGTTTTATGGCAATAAAGATTGCCTATATCTTTCTAAAATCCATGAGTATATTGAAAAATATACCGTTGTTGGCTACGGATGCATTTTATTTTAATAAAAATCAACCAATCAAAGCGATTGGAAAGCTATTTTTTGTTAAAATCCGCTCAGAAATAAAAACTCAAAAACTAGAAATAGCGCCAGAGGCGAGCTTTATGCTTCCGGATGTGCTTGATTATAGTGAGTTTAGCACAACTGCTACGCCTCTTTATGGAATCGGAGCGGTTGGATAGGAATAAAGTGACAGTAAGTGTGCCGGCAACTAGTGCAAACCTTGGACCAGGGTTTGATTCTTTAGGTTTAGCAGTTGATCTACGCAATGTAGTTGAATTTCATCCGTCAAAGTTCTTCAGTGTAAGCATTAAAGGCGAGGGTGAAAACAATCCAAAGCTAAAAGGTAATAATCTATTTATTAGTATTTTTAATGAGCATTACAATAGGTTGACTAAAAAAAGACAAAGTTTTAAGTTTAATTTTTACAATCAGATACCAATGTCAAGAGGACTTGGAAGCTCATCAGCCGTAATTGTGAGTGCTATAGCGAGTGCTCATGAAGCGGCAGGCATAAATGTTTCAAAAAGAAGAATTCTAAATCATGCTTTAGTTTATGAGTCTCATCCTGATAATATTACCCCAGCCGTAATGGGCGGTTTTAACGCTGCAACGGTAGAAAAAAACAAAGTATTTTCCCAAAAAAAACATCTTCCTGATTATATTAAAGCGGTTGTGGTGATACCAAATAAGCAGATGAGCACATCAAAAGCAAGACTGCTCCTTCCTAAATCATACTCAAAAGAGAGTGCAGTTTACAATCTCTCTCACACTGCACTTAGCGTTGCTGCTTTTTTTAATGAAGATTGGGAGATTTTAAAACTTGCTTCTCAGGACAGGTTCCATCAAAAAGCAAGAATGAAAACTTTGCCTGAGCTGTTTAACGTGCAAAAAGTTGCATATGAGAGTGGAGCACTGATGAGTACGCTCTCGGGAAGCGGTTCTACATTTTTTTCTATGGTTTATGATGAGGATGCTGCGGCAATAGCTAGTAAACTTGCTCAAAAATTCCCTGAATTTATTGTTAAGGTTTTAAATTTTGACAATGATGGACTTATCGTAGAAAAGTAGGTTAATTTACATCTTCTTATCAAATCAAGGAACTTTTGGATATAATGGCAAAAAAATTTAATCAACCTCTTAGAATGTGTATATCTTGTCGGCAAAGAGATGCACAAATTAATCTTATCAGACTTCAGTGCTTAGATTCACAATTTAGTCTTTTTAGAGGTAGCGGTAGAAGTTTTTATATATGTAAAATTTGTCTTGATGATAACAAAAAAGTATCAAAAGCGCTTATGCGACAATGCAAAAGTGGAGATAAAGACAAATTTTCGAACATACTAAAGGAGATCATCACTGATGACAGAAAAAGTTAGAGTACACGAAATTGCTAAAGAGCTGGGAATCACTTCTAAAGATATAGTTAAAAAAGCCTTGGATATGGGCATTGATATAAAATCGGCAAACAGCTCGGTAACAATGCAAGAGGCCGAGAGTTTGATGAACTATATAATGAGCGGTGAATTGGCTCAAGCACCAAAGTCAGAGATAAAAGCAGATGTAAAGTCAGCAAGTGATACTCAAAAAGAAGAAAAAACTCCTCAAAAAGAAATCAAAAAATCTGAAGCTAAAATGCCTGAAGAAAACAGAGATACTCAAGCACAAGATAACAATAAAATAGAAAAAAATGAAGAAGAATCAAAAATAGAAGTTCAAGAAAAAGAGATTAAAGAGGATAGCGATGTTCTCCCAAGCGTTGTTGATCCTAAAAAAATGATGATAAAAAAATCTGGACTTAAGATTGTAAAGAAAAAACAGCCAAAACCTGAAGAAAAAAGTGAAGAGAGCTATTTTTCATCTTCACCATCAAAACAGGCAACTGCTGTATCATCATACGGTAAGATAAGCGCTGAAGTCCTAGAAGAGCTTGCAAACAAGAAAAAAGCAAAACAGAGCGGCATCTCAGGAGCTAAAAAACAGGAGCAGGGGATAAGAATTGATATATTTGGCGGCTCTTTGAGCGAAGTATCTATGGATATGGATGACCAGATTGTTCTACTTGATTTAAATGCTACTGAAAGACGCGCAATCATTGAAGAAGAACCTAGAAAACCTAAGGTTGCAAAGCCTCTTGGAAGAAATTCAAATAAAAAAGCAGCTCCTAGGGGTAGAAATGTTTCTCGTGATAAGAGAAAAAAATATGCTAAAGACAAGCCAGAAGATATAGTTGTAACTCATGTAGAAATTCCTGAGGATATTCGTGTTTATGAGTTTGCAGAAAAAGTTAACCGTCCTATTACGGATGTTATAAAAGTTCTATTTAGCCTCGGTTTAATGATGACAAAAAATGACTTTTTAGGTCACGATGAGATTGAGATTTTATCTGAAGAGTTTGGCGTTGAAGTAACTATTGTTGACCCTAAAGATGCGTTTAACTATGAAGAAGATTTAGCACATGAGATAGATGCAGAGGCTACAGAGAGAGCACCTGTTATAACAATAATGGGGCATGTTGACCATGGTAAAACATCACTTTTAGATGCTATTAGAAAAGCAAAAGTAACCCAGAGCGAAGCCGGCGGAATTACTCAGCATATCGGAGCTTATACGATTGAGCAGCATGGCAAGGCTATTACATTTATAGATACACCTGGTCACGCGGCATTTTCGTCAATGCGCCAAAGAGGTACAGATGTTACCGATATTATTGTTATTGTTGTAGCAGCGGATGACGGTGTTAAGCCTCAGACAGAAGAAGTTATAAAACTGGCAAAAGAGTCTAAAGTTCCGGTTATCGTAGCGCTTAACAAAATGGATAAAGAGAGTGCAAATCCGGACATGGTAATGGGTCAGATGGCTGAGCGCGGTCTAAATCCTATTGCTTGGGGTGGAGATATAGAGTTTATTGCACTGTCTGCAAAAACAGGAATGGGAATTGACGATTTATTAGAAAATATCCTGCTAACTGCAGAGGTCTTAGAACTTAAAGCTAATGAAAATGCAATGGCAAAAGCTGCCGTAGTTGAGTCTTCGCTTGAAAAAGGGCGTGGTCCTGTTGCAACCGTAATTGTACAAAACGGTATACTAAAAGTTGGTGATTATGTTGTCTGCGGTAGCGCATATGGTCGCGTAAAAGCTCTGATTGATGAAAATAAGCAGCAGATTAAAAGTTTGAAACCAAGCCATACAGCGGTAGTTGTCGGTTTAAATGAAGTTCCATCTTCAGGTGAAGTTATGATGGCTGTAAATAATGAAAAAGAGGCTAGAGAATATGCTCAAAAACGTCATGAGTATGACAGACATAAAGAGCTTTCACATAGTACTAAATCTACTTTAGAAGATATGACGAGCATGATTGCCGAGGGAAGACTAAAGTCGCTTAAGGTCGTTCTTAAAACAGATGTTCACGGTTCACTTGAGGCTATTAGAAGTTCATTAAACGAGCTTAGAAATGATGAAGTTAAGATAAATATCATATCATCAGGTGTCGGCGGAATTACTGAAAATGACGTTGAACTTGTAAGCAACAGTGAAAACTGTGTACTGCTTGGATTTAATGTTCGCCCGACAGGCAGCGTAAAAGCTCTTGCTAAACAAAGAAATGTTGAGATTAAAACATACTCAATCATCTATCAGCTTCTTGACGATATGACGGGAATGCTAACAGGTATGATGGCTCCGAAGTTCTCAGAGATAAATACAGGTCAGGCTGAAGTTAGAAACACATTTAAAGCGCCTAAAGGTATGGTTGCCGGATGTGTTGTTGTTGAGGGTAAACTTATACGCGGTGGACTTGTTCGTGTTATACGTAACGGTGTTGTTGTGCATGAGGGTGAGCTTACGTCACTTAAACGTTTCAAAGATGACGTTGAAGAGATTGGCAATGGCTATGAGTGTGGTGTTATGATTAAAGGTTACGACGATGTTATCGTTGGCGACGTAATTGAAACATTCAAAAAAGTTGAACAAAAAGTATCTCTGTGACCGAAGCTCAGATTAAAGTTAAAAGAACCGAATCACTTTTACTTGAGTTAATTCCTGAAGCGCTAGGCTCCTTGAATGATGAGAGGTTGCATGAGTTAGATGTAATTGACATCAAGTGTTCACGCGGAAGAAGCGATGCAAAGATCTATCTTGACCCCGCTTCTTACAGTGAGGGGCAAAAGAACGAGTTTATAAGACTTCTAAAAAATGCCAGACCGATTGTAGAGACTTACTGTATGAAAAATCAGGGCTGGTTCCGTTCTCCTAAATTTACGTTTGAGTTTGATGAACAGATGAAAAAGGCTCAAAGTATTGAAGAGCTGTTTAAAAAAATTGCTAAAGAGTAGGCAGGTTGATTTATGAGTTTAGAAAAAGATATAGAGTCGTTTGTTAAATCAGTTGGCTTGGAACTTTATGATATCTCTGTCGTTAGAGAAGGCGAAGATACCATTTATAGAGTAAGTGTTCTTTCCAATGAGATACAAAACGAAAGAAAAAGAAGTGTTACTTTAGATGAGTGTGTAAATTTGACGCATCTTATTTCACCTCTTTTAGATGTAACACCGCCTCTCTCTGGAGATTACAGGCTTGAAGTCGGAAGTCCCGGTATTGAGAGAAAAGTATCTACATTAAAACAGTTTGAGATGTCAATAGGAGAGAGGGTTTCTCTTGTCTTAAAGTCAAAAGATAAAATCAAGGCAAAATTGCTTAGAGTTGAAGATTCTAAAATTATTCTTGATGCTGATGGTGAAGAGATTAGTGTTGATTTTCCTCAAATTGTCAAAGCTAAAACATATTTTGAATGGTAATAGATAACGATTTTTATATGAAATTAGCCCTAGATGAGGCTTGGAAGTATCAGGGTTTAACCTACCCAAATCCTGCTGTCGGCTGTACGATTGTTGGAGGAGAAGGCGAGATTTTAGCGGTTGAGGCTCATAAGTGTGCTGGAGAGTCGCACGCTGAAGTTGAAGCGCTTAAAAGTGCATACTTAAAACTTACTAATGATGAAAAAATCTTAGATGTAAATTCTTCATCTGATATTCACACATATCTATTAACAAACCACAATAATTGCTTTAACGACATCTCTCTGTTTACTACGTTAGAGCCGTGTTCACATATAGGTAAGACACCATCTTGTGCAACTCTTATTGCTGATTTGGGTATAAAAAAAATATTTGTCGGCTCGTTAGACTTAAACAAAGAAGCTTCTGGCGGCAATGAAATATTAAAAAAAGCAAATGTACATGTAGAAATTAATGTTTTAGCAAATAAGTGTGAAGAACTGCTAACTCCTTTTAAAATGTGGAGTGAAAAAAGATTTGTTTTTTTTAAATGGGCGCAGAGATTGAACGGCACGTTAGATAACGGGGTTATAAGCTCAAAAAAATCCAGAACTTTAGTCCATGCGATGAGAGATGTTTGCGATTTGCTGGTTATCGGCGGCAGCACGGTCAGAACTGACAGACCAACCTTGGATGCAAGACTTGTCTGCGGAAGAGCACCTGATGTTTTAATACTCTCAAAAACAAAAGAGTTTGACCAGAGTATTGGGCTATTTGGCATCAAAAATAGAAAAGTTATGATTATGGATAATTTTTCTATTTTTGATAACTACAAAAATATTATGATTGAGGGAGGAGAAAATATGTTTGAACTTACTAAAGAGATCGTTGAACACTACTTATGTTTTGTCTCTCCTTCTATCGGCGGTAAAAAATCATTTATTGGATTGAACTATAAATTTGATATTTTAAATATACTCCAAGATGAGCAAGATATAATTATGTGGATGAAGCAAGAGAATGACAGAGGAAGCAACTAAAATGGAAAAACAGGAAAAAATCGTATCAATGTTTGATGATATCGCGCCAACATACGATACGGCAAATCGTGTTATGAGCATGGGCGTAGATAAAAGTTGGAGACGAAAAGCCTGTGATTTAGCTTATGAGTTCTATGCAAAAGAGTATATTGATAAGATTGTTGATGTTGCTTGCGGTACAGGCGATATGATGGACTTTTGGAAAAAAAGATCAATCTCTAACGGCATAGCTGTCGGTGAGATTGTAGGCGTTGACCCATCAAAAGGGATGGTTAGTGTCGCAAGAGAGAAGTATCCTAAATTTAACTACCATATTTCAACGGCAACAAATATACCTCTCTTAGATGCCACTGCCGATATACTTAGCATTACATACGGCATAAGAAACGTAGTT
>JAURYA010000035.1 GCA_030654155.1 Sulfurimonas sp.
TGCAGCTTCGCCATGAACAACTTCAAATCTGTCGGAGAGCGGGTTGGGTGATCAGAAGAAGATGCTGTGGAGAAAATGTAGTGCATACTACTGTAAAAAACAAAAACGGGAACTGCAACACTTCACAGTTCCCGCTGAAATTTCAAATTCTACCTGGATGTCGCAGTGATCTCTCAAACATCGGAAACCAACCATCGACAAAAATCATTTAAAGCAAGAGGAATTCCCTAAATTCCCCGCGCATGCAATGGTTTGAGGACATCGAGGAAGAGTAGGCCCCGGCATTGATCAAGGTCAGATAATCGGCAGAGACCAGCGGTGTCAGCGACACCTCGGAAGACCAGACATCCAGGGCCTCGTTGATATTACCGACAACAGTAACCTGGACCTCATCCCCCTGTCTGCGTCTCGCTGGTACCGGCTGGAAGGGCAGGCCATAGACCGCCGGTTCCACGGCGAGGTTGAATCCGGCATCAACACCGACAAAAATGGTGTCCTTTTTTTTCTCAATCGCGTTGACCGTCAGGACCAGCAACCCTGCATCTTTGACCAGATAATCGCCCGGCTCTACCTCGACTCTGATATTTCGCGGCAGGAAATACTTCCTGAGAATTCCAGCCCAAAGTTCGAGATCAAGAGGTTCATCCCGAAAAATATGCGGCACTCCCAGTCCGCCTCCGACATTGACAGTCCTGACCGTATCAACCTGGTCAATAAACCAGAGGCACTCCTCCACGACCTTCTCCCATACCGCCAGTTGCGGTGTCAGATAGCCGCAACCGGTATGAAAATGGATCCTTTCGACGGTCAACCCAAACTGAGCGGCCAGATCGACCGCCTCGTGGAACTGTTCCCGATAAATACCGAACTTGGTGGTCCTGCCACCACTATATTGCAGCAGCTCATTTTGGGCCCGGCCGATACCCACAGCCGGGTTGATACGGATACCTATATTCCGTCCCGCACCGCGCTCTCCCCACTGTCTGATGGCATAGAGGGAATCGCAGTTCATGATCAGCCCGTCAAGTCTCGACAGCCGTTCAAAGTCCCGGTTGGATAGACTCGTGGCCGTAAAGCTGATCTCTTCCGGGCTAAACCCGCAACTGATGGCATGCTCTACCTCCTGCGGGGAACATGCATCAATGGTACAAAGGCCGGTCGTCTTCAGATACGTCAAAAGAGGAGCAAAGCGGTTGGCCTTCATGGCATAGTTGACACCATGAAGGCCACCGCCGAAACCGGCATCACTCAAGGCAGCATGCAATCTGCCGATATTCGCCGATATTCTGTCGGCACTGTAAAAAAAAGAGGGGCTACCGAACTGCCGGGCTAAGTCTTCAACAACACGGCCGGCAAACAGTAATTGCCCGTCTTTATAAGTAAGATCGTCTCTCTCCCACCACTTTTCCATTCCCGTTCTCACCCGAGATTTTTTTCATTCTGGGCGTGAGCCATAAGCT
>JAURYA010000039.1 GCA_030654155.1 Sulfurimonas sp.
TCGCTAGATATAAATGCTCTTTGAACTTCACTCAACTCTGCATTAAGAAGCAACATGTTCGACTTAAGGTCGTAAGCCGATAGTGATGTAAATAGCAGTGCTACTAAACCTATTGCAACTGTTTTTTTTGACATAATCAAATCCTTCATTTTATTGTAATTAATTGTAGCATAATGTTTTTTGATTTAATTATAGATTGCTTACAATTTTATTAAAAAGTTCTTTAGAGAATATAAAGATGGCTTTTTAAGCAGTCCGTTGCTTTATATAGAGAGTTTTGGAGAAAATAGTTACTTTTTTAAATGGAGCTTGTCGTTTTAATCTTTTTTGAACGCCAGCAGAGCTAAGCCCCACTTGGCTACGCTTGCCCTCGACCAAAGAGGATAAACCGCTAAGGCACTAAAGCTTGCCTCTTGCAAGGCAGAAGATTTTATATAGCAAAGTTTAATCTAATGAAAAGCTCTGTTTAATGCGCAAAACAGAGCTTTAACGGAAGCCGTAGCTATATCGTTGTCCGCTCCTATACCAAAACATGAGAGAGTCGTATCTGTTTGAATCTCAATGTATGCAATCGCTTTTGCAGAGCTTAAGTGCCCGTACGAGTGCTCATAGTATGAGTTGATTGTAAAACTGTTTTTATAATTTTTCATCAAAGCATTTTTACAAGCATCAACAGGTCCGTTGCCCTCTCCGCTTGCTACAATCTCAATACCGTCGTAAAAATAGGTCAGAGTACATTTCGATACTCCTTTTACGGAAGTAAGAGTGAAATCAACCAAAGAGATATGCTCTTTTACTCTAAAATAGTTCTCGTTAAAAATTTCAAACAGCTCTTCTGCGCTAAGTTCTTGACCCTTCTTGTCGCTAACGTCTTGAACAAGCTTGCCGACTTCAGGATGCATAGCTTTTGGAAGCTGATAGCCAAAGTTTTTCTCCAGTATATACGCAACTCCGCCTTTGCCTGACTGAGAGTTGATACGGATAATGCTCTCGTAGCTTCTTCCGACATCCTCTGGATCGATTGGAAGATAAGGGACCTCCCAAAAGAGCTCATTTTGAGATTTTCTGTAAGCCAAACCTTTGTTGATAGCATCTTGATGAGAGCCTGAAAATGCGGTATAAACAAGCTCGCCGACGTAAGGATGACGAACATGCGTCTCTATCTCCGTACATCTCTCGACTATATTTAAAACCTCGTTAACATTGCTAAAGTCAAGATTTGATTCTATGCCCTGCGTAGTCATATTTAGAGCAAGCGTGATAATATCGACATTTCCAGTTCTCTCACCGTTGCATAAAAGCGTTCCCTCAACCCTGTCAGCACCGGCTAAAAGAGCAAGCTCCGTTGCCGCCACGCTTGTTCCTCTGTCGTTGTGTGTGTGTGTCGAGATGATTACGTTTTGGCGGTTGTTTAAATGTTCGCTCATCCACTCAATCTGGTCTGCGTAAATATTTGGAGTAGCCATCTCTACTGTTGCCGGAAGGTTAATGATAACTTTTCTTTTTGCCGATACTCCCCATCTTGCTGTTACGGCATTTGAAATCTCCGCCGCATATTCAAGTTCGGTTCCTGTAAAACTCTCAGGCGAGTACTCTAAATATATCTCTCCGTCAAAATTTTTCTCATATTTTTTTACTAAGTCAACACCCTCTAAAGCAAGCGCGATAATCTCTTCTCTTGATTTTTTAAAAACCATTTTTCTTTGTGCTGTTGAAGTTGAGTTATAAAGATGAACGGTTGCTTTTTTTACGCCATCAAGAGCTTCAAAAGTTTTTGCGATAAGATGTTCTCTTGCTTGTACTAAAACCTGAACTCTGACATCATCGGGAATAAGATTGTCGTCAACAAGACGGCGTAAAAAGTCAAATTCTACTTTTGAAGCAGATGGAAAACCGACCTCAATCTCTTTAAATCCGATTTTGAGTAAGAGTGCAAATAGTTCAAGTTTTTTGTTCATGTCCATAGGGTTGATAAGCGCTTGATTGCCGTCACGCAAATCAACACTGCACCACACAGGAGCTTTTGTTATAGTTTTAGTCGGCCATTTTCTATTTGGCAAATCTATCTTAAGGTATGGACGATACTTTCCGTTTGGAATGTTTTTCATAATAAATCTTTAACTTGAATTTAATAGGGCACTCTTACATACTGCTATTATGTTTGAAATTATAACAAAGTTGTTGTTAGTTGAGTGTTTTTGGTGTGGAATTTATAAGAAATATTTTTTGAGCAAATCCCGCAAAAGCGGGATGTTTCTAACAACTATAAGTTGTTTTGAACTCATAAGCTGTCGGGCGTCTTTCGTCTGGCCAGATTTGTCTCTCAAACATGTAGTGTTGGTAATCATCAATAAACAGATCAGTAAATACAGGTTTTAAGAAAGCATTATCAGCAATAAGTGCCTCAGTTGCTTCGCGTAGAGTATGAGGCATTTGAGGAATACCTTTTTCACGAATTTCGTCTAGGCTCAGTTCAAATAAATCCTCATCCATCGGACCAACAGGAACAGTTTTGTTTTTGATACCGTCAAGTCCAGCCATCATCATTACAGCAAATGCAAGATATGGGCAAGATGTAGAGTCTGGAAATCTCATCTCAATACGAGTAGCTTTTTCACCGGCACCATAAGGGATACGGCAAGACGCTGAACGATTTTGCATAGAGTAAGTCAAAATCGAAGGAGCTTCAAATCCTGGAATAAGTCTTTTGTATGAGTTAGTTGACGGATTTGTAATTGCTGCAACAGCCTTAGCGTGTTGAAAAATACCGCCGATGTAGTGAAGAGCCATTTCGCTTATGTTTGCGTAGTTGCCTTTTTCATAGAAAAGGTTTTTGCCGTTTTTCCATAGTGATTGGTGAACGTGCATACCGTTTCCGTTATCACCAAAAAGTGGTTTTGGCATAAATGTTGCAGTTTTACCATTTAGGTGAGCAACCATTTTAATTACATATTTTAGTTTTTGAACATTGTCAGCTGCGCCGATGATGTCAGAGAAAACGATACCGATTTCGCCTTGACCTTGAGCAACTTCGTGGTGACCTAAAATAACTTCAAGTCCAACTTGCTCTAAAACCTGCATCATTTCAGCTCTTAAATCTACCATAGTGTCTAATGGAGCTACTGGGAAGTAACCGCCTTTAACTCCACCGCGGTGAGCTGTGTTGTAGCCATCTTTATACTTAGTATTTGAGTTCCACTCGCCCTCTTCAGTATCGATTTTGTAACCTGATTCGTTCATGTTGTCGATAAATCTTACATCATCAAAAACAAAAAATTCATTTTCAGGTCCAAAATATGCAGCATCTGCAATACCTAAAGATTCAGCATGTTTTAGTGTTGCTTTTGCGATTGAACGAGGACATTTTTCATACATTTGACCTTTGTAAATGTCGTAAACATCACAAATAATAATTATGGTCGGGTCAGCAGTAAAAGGGTCTAAAAACGCAGTTGGAACATCTGCTTTTAAAAGCATGTCAGATTTGTTGATTGGCTGCCATTTATCGATTGAAGAACCGTCAAATGGGAAACCGTTTGCTAGGTTATCCTCATTTACAGCACTTGCTCTGTATGTAACATGGTGCCATGTACCTTTTAAATCTGTAAATCTTAAATCTACAAATTGAACATCATTTTCTTCACAAAAAGTAAAAAATTCTGTTATGTTGTTTACAAATTTTCCCATTCATTTTCTCCTGAAATTTAATAGCGCATAGTATATCTAAATTAGATAAAAAAAACGAAAATAGTTGATTAAATTTTAATCAATTATTTAAAAAGTTTAATCTCTCCGCCTCTCTCTGCATACATCATTAAATTTGCAATATTTACGCTTCGATCACATGATCTTTCGAGCTTTCTTAAACTGCCTAAGACTTTAACATATTCCGTTGAGAGCTCTTTTGCGTCTATTATTTTGTTAAGTATCTCTTTTTCAAGAACAGAGAAGAGGTCATCGTTCATGCTCTCTTCAACAAGAACTTTTCTGTAAGTGTCTTCATAGTTGCAGTCGTCACTCTTATTGAAGCACTCTAAAATATACTTTAGAGCATTTACGCTGCTTTTGTGCAGTAGTAAAATGCTTGGTTTAAAAGGTTCTAGGTCGCATGCACTTTTTGTGTGTTCGCTCATTCTGCGGGCATATTTTTTTGCTCCCTCGCCGATACTTACAAGTTCATTTGTCATTTTTAAGTAAGCTATTAAAAAACGTAGCTCTTTTGCTTCAGGTCCAAAAAGTGCAAATGTTTTGATAATTTCGTTATCAATGTCATCGCCTTTCATGCCAATTTTGTTAAGAATAGTCTCAACCTCTTTAAATCTCGTTGCATCGGAGAGTTTAAATGCATCTAAAGAGAGCTCTTCAGCCGTTATGATGTCGCTTAATAGAAGCGATAATTTATCTCTTATTTTGTTGATTTTTTCATGATATTTTGATCCCATATTCTTTTTCCTTTAATTTATTTCATAAATTTAAGGGAACCTTTTCCCTGATTTATCCGCAAAAGGAACTCGTCCCTTTTGCTTCGCTAGCCGCTATGGCACTGAAGCTTGACACATTCGTGTCAGATGATTTCATAAATTTAAAGGAACCTTTTCCCTATTTCATCCGCAGACATTATCAACCGAATTTACCTGTAATGTACTCTTCCGTAAGTCTCTCTTTTGGTGTTACAAAGAGCTCTTCTGTGCGGCCCAGTTCTACCAATTCGCCAAGATACATAAATCCTGTATAGTCACTCACACGAGCAGCCTGCTGCATATTGTGCGTAACAATAATTATGGAAACTCTGTCTCTAAGCTCAACTATCAGCTCTTCAATTCCGGCAGTAGAAATTGGGTCAAGTGCTGAAGTCGGCTCATCAAATAGTAAAATCTCAGGCTCAACGGCAACGGCTCTCGCTATACAAAGTCTTTGTTGCTGTCCGCCTGAGAGACCGTTTGCATCATGCTTTAGTCTGTCTTTTACCTCGTTCCAGATAGCAGCGTCTTGAAGCGCTTTTTCAACCCTTCCTTGGAGCTCTGTTTTGTTCTTTATTCCCTGAAGCCTAAGTCCGTAGGCAACGTTGTCGAAAATACTCATAGGAAAAGCTGTCGGTTTTTGAAAAATCATCCCTATCTGAATTCTGAGTTTTATCAGATCCTCTTTGGGAGTTAAAATATTTCTCTCTTTAAATATTATCTCGCCGTTATATTTGTTTCCGGGGTAAAGGTCGTGCATACGGTTAAAGCTTCGAAGAAGTGTCGTTTTACCGCATCCTGATGGTCCGATAAGTGCCGTAATGCTGTGTTTTGCGATTGGCATGGTAAGCTTTTTAATGCTTGGCGCATCAGTTCCGGCATACGTAAACTCAAAATCTTTTACTTTGAGTGCTTTTTCTTCAGTTATATCAACAATAGTTGCCATTATTTACCTCGTTTTTTTAATAAAAATAGTCTTCCGAGAATGTTTAGCGTTAAGATAAACATGCTTAAAATAAACGCCGCCGCCCATCCAAGTTTCTGCCAATCCTCATACGGACTTGTTGCGTAGTTATACATTGTAACGGTTAGTGAAGCCATCGGTTGGCTCATGTCCGTATTTAAAAAGTTGTCATTAAACGATGTGAAGAGCAACGGGGCAGTTTCACCGGCAACACGTGCAACAGCGAGCAGTATACCGGTTAAAATACCAGCTTTTGCACCACGGTAAACAACTTGCGTAATAACTTTATATTTCGGTGCGCCAAGGGCAAAGGCAGCTTCGCGTAAAGTTGATGGAACCAGCTGCAACATGTCATCGGTAGTTCTTAAAACAATAGGGAGCATAATTATTGTAAGTGCGATAGAGCCTGCCCAGCCGCTGAAGTGTCCTGATGGTGCTACAACGATAGCATAGACAAAAGCGCCGATAACAATACTGGGTGCGCTCATCATAATGTCTGAAACGTCACGAATTGTCTCTGCCAATTTTGCTTTTTGACCATATTCGCTTAGGTATGTTCCAGCCAAAACGCCAAGTGGAACGCCAAACAGCGTTGCATAAGAAACGAGAATGAGTTGACCGATAAGAGCATGTTTCAATCCGCCGTCCTCATTTCCAGGAGGAGCTCCTTCGTTTGCAAATATAGTCATGCTCAGAGCATCTATGCCGTTTATGACAAGTACGCCTAAAATCCAAATTAAAAAACCTATTCCGATGACCGCAGAAAGCGTGGACAGAACCATTACTAGATTGTTAATTATAATTCTTTTTTGAGTGTGTGTCATTGCCCAATCCTTTTTCTGCGTAAAAAGTAAAATTTAGCTATTGAGATAATCGTGAAGCTTATAACTAGCAGTAAAAGCGAGAGTTCAAACAGAGATGAGTAGTAAAGCCCGCTGTCAGCCTCTGCAAACTCATTAGCCAACGTTACGGGAATCGACGTTGCGGGCTGCGTCAAATCGGTTGAGATTTTATGGACATTACCCATAACAAATGTTACAGCCATTGTCTCACCGATTGCACGACCAAGAGCCAGAATAAAAGAGCCTATAATTCCAGCTTTTGCATATGGTATGATGATATCTTTAACAACATCCCATTTTGTTCCGCCAAGTGCATAAGCCGATTCTTTTAGTATATCCGGAGTTGTGTTCATGGCATCACGGGTAACCGCTGCCATAAACGGAAGTATCATAATCGAGAGAACTATGCCGGCTGTTAACATGCTGATGCCGATTCCGCCAAATGTATCGCGAATAATCGGAACAAAGTAGAAAAGTCCCCACATGCCGTATATAACAGATGGTATTGCGGCAAGCAGTTCTATTGATACGCCAACTGGTGTTTTTATTTTTGCGTGAGCGATCTCGCTTAAAAATATTGCAATTCCGATAGCCACGGGAACTGCCAGTACCATTGCTAAAAAAGTTGAGATAACGGAGCCGTAAATTGCGGGAAGCGCGCCAAATTTTTCCAAATTCGGTGCCCATTTATCTTCTGTTATAAAATTAAATCCAAACGC
>JAURYA010000040.1 GCA_030654155.1 Sulfurimonas sp.
CCGTTTGCTATGAGATGATAATCATCAACGATTACATATTTTATGCCGCATAAACTCAAATCAGATATTATAGAATCATCCCAGACTCTCTCGGTAAGCCACAAGCCGATTGGTGTTTGGTTGAAATTTTCCTCTATAAATCGATTTAATTTTTGGATTTGAGCTATTCTGTCACATGAGGGTATAGAGGCCAAAATCGGCTCATAAAAACCGCCGCTGAAAAACTCTAGCTGATTTGAGAGATTCTGCATAAGCGAAAAAAGTTCGTTATCGTTTTTTTTGATAAACTCTAGCAGCCAGCCACTAAAATGCACGGAACATTTAAAATCAGGGAACAGTTTCAGTGTTTGAAAAAAAGGCTTATAAGCTTTAGCTATAGCGCCAAAGAGTACCTCGTCAAAATTATCGACCGGCTGATGCGAATGAACCCCAAAAAGGAGTTTTGTTTTTTTCATCATACTATCCTCAACATTATTTGGCAATTTTACTCTAATCAAGTTACAATACAAAAAAAGAGTTCACATAAACCAGTAAAAAAAGGTGTTGGATATGAAAGCAATCGTTTTAGCCGGAGGGTTCGGAACAAGAATCCAACCTCTTACCAGCACTATTCCAAAGCCCATGCTGCCAATCCTTAACGCTCCCATGATGGAACATATTATTATAAAACTCAGAGATGATTTAGGGATAAAAGATATAGCCGTTTTACTCTATTTTATGCCTGAAGTTATAAAAGAGTATTTTAAAGACGGAAAAGATTTCGGGGTAAACATAACCTACTTTTTACCCGATGATGATTATGGAACAGCAGGTGCCGTTGGATTTGCCAGAGATTTTTTGGATGAAACCTTTATTATCGTCAGCGGAGATTTGGTAACTGACTTTAACTTCAATAAAATCTATAAGTTTCACAAACAAAAAAAATCAAAACTCACTATCGCCTTAACTCCCGTAGAAAGCCCTTTGCAGTTTGGCATAGTCATAGCAAACAAACAAGGCAAGATTGAGAAATTTTTAGAAAAGCCTAGCTGGGGAGAGGTTTTTAGTGACACTATAAACACGGGCATCTACATCTTAGAGCCTGAAATATTGGATTTTATACCAAAAGAGGAGAGCTATGATTTTGCAAAAGACCTTTTTGTGCGTCTCATGTCAAACAATGTTACGCTCTGGGGGTGTCATATAGAGGGTTACTGGAGAGATGTAGGAAATCCGCAGAGTTACCGCGAAGTGTATCAAGATATATTTGAGGGCAAAATAGTACTTCCGATAAAAGGCGAAAAAACGGTATATCCAAAAGGGGTTCTTTATCTCGAAAAGGGTGCATCAGTAGATAAAAGCGTTCAGATAAAAGGAGTAGTTGTAGTCGGAAAAAACTCTAAAATAGGGGGATTTAGCGAACTAAACAACTCTGTTTTAGGCGAAAACTGTACTCTTGATGAAGAGGTAAAGTTAAGCAACACTATCTTTTGGCAAGGGTGCAGCGTCGGCTCAAAAACAAATATACATAACGGCATAATTTGCAATGACGTAAAAATAGATAAAAAAGTAAAAGCAAAACATGGCGTCATAATAGCCCAAAACTGTACCATAGACAAAAATGTATCTTTTGAAAAAGATATTATTGTATGGCCGGATAAAACAATAGATGAAAACTCTGTTGTAAGCAACAATGTGATTTGGGGAGATAAATATAAATCTTCCATTTTTGAATCAGGCAGTGTTTCAGGAAGAGCAAATATAGAACTCTCATGTGACCTCTGCATCAAACTAGCCGAAGCGCTAGGTTCTGTCTTGCCCGTCGGCAGCAGAGTCTATATGTCTAGCGATTATCATAAGAGCTCAATAATGCTCAAACGCGCTTTTGTATGCGGGCTTCTTTCAACAGGGGTAAATGTAGTTGATGCCTCAACTGTGCCCTCTGTTGTTATGAGATACAACCTCTCGGCTCAGGATGATATAATCGCCGGTGTTCATTTTAGACAATCGGCAAAAGATCAGGAGGAGACTGAAATACTGTTTTATACGGATGAGGGATTCTTCGTCGATATAAATTTCTCAAAAAACATAGAGAGAGTCTTTTTTAGGGAAAATTTCAGAAGAGCAAGATTCTCTCAAATCGGTGAGATTTATGAAGATTCTGAGACAAATGCAAGATATATAAATGCCATCAGAGAGAAAATGGATACCAATCTGTTTAAAAACAGAGATATAAAAATAGTAACCGATTTAATGTTTGGCTCAACCTCAAAAATTTATCCAAACATCTTAAACACTCTTAATATAGAGTTTATACTGTTAAATGCCTACAAAGACGACAAACAGCTGCAAAAGCTCCCCTCCGTCATCAACAGAGCGCACTGTGAAGTAGGCAAAATTGTAAAATCGCTAGGATTTGACTGCGGTATTTTGATATATCCAAACGGTCACAAACTTCAATTTATAAGCGATAAGGGAACTCTTGTAAAAGATTATATAGCGCTACTGGTTTTGCTCAATTTGCTGGATTACGAAAACACTCCTATTAAAAAAGTTTTTCTGCCGGCTTGGGCGCCTGATTTTATAACATACAAATATCTTGATATTACAAGGAACAAAGTTTGCGGACTAAAAGCAAAAGAGCTAAAAGAGTATGATCTCATAGCAAACACCGACGGATATTTTGCATTTAGTGAATTTTCCCTAAACACCGATGCAGTTTATTCAAGTTTTAAATTTTTGGAGCTTCTAATACAAAACAAAACAACCCTCAGCGCGGTTATAGATGCGATACCGGAGTTTGCTTACAGAGGTGAAAACATACCATGCCCGAGCGCCTCTAAGGGTAAGATGATGAGAAAGATATTAGAAGAGTCCAAAGAGAAAAAAATCTCTCAAGCCGACGGTGTTAAGATATGGGTTAGCAAAAACGAGTGGATTTTAATGGTTCCTAACGAGCATCAACAATTTCTAAATATCTATATTCAGGCAAAAGACGATAAAAACGCAGAGAAAATTTTCAACAAATACAAAACAAAAATTGAGTTATGGATTAACGAATAAATGGTTTACTTAAATTTTATATGGCACATGCATCAGCCCTACTATAGAGACAATCTCTCTGGCAAAACAAAGATGCCTTGGGTCTTCTTACATGCCATAAAAGATTATTACGACATGCCCTACATGTTAAGTCTAAATCCAAGTATAAAAGCGACATTCAATCTCGTTCCCTCTTTGATAGAGCAGATAAACCACTATGTAGACGGCGATGCCAATGATGAACTTTTAGAGGTTTTATTAAAAGATGCTGCTGATATAAATGATGCCGAACTGGATGTTTTAAACAGCTATCTTTTTATTTCAAACGAAAAAAATATGATTCATCCGTTTTGGAGATACAAAGAGTTACATGCAAAATTTAAAAGTTCGCAAAAGGGGGTGAAAATATTTGACAAAAATGAGATTGAAGATGCTCAAGTTCTGTTTTTACTATCTTGGTGCGGAAACTATTTGAAGGAAAACAACAAAACGGTAAAAAATCTCATTTCTCAAGAAACAAACTACACTCATGTACAAAAACTAGAGTTGATATATGAGCTTATAGAGTTTTTGCCCAATATTTTAAAACTCTATAAACAACTTTTTTCACAGGGACAGATAGAGATATCGGTTTCACCCTACTACCATCCTATTTTGCCTCTGCTTATAGATATAAACAGTGCAAAAGATGCCCAGAGCAACGTAAACCTGCCAAATATCGCAAATGATTCATTCAAAGAGTTTAGCGAACCGCAAATCACAAAAGCTGTAGAATTTTTTGAACAAACCTTCGGCACAAAACCAAACGGCTTTTGGCCCTCCGAGGGCGCTATCAGCGAAGAAATAATCGAACTTGTCGCGAAACATGGTATGACTTGGATTGCAACGGATGAAGAGGTTTTATATAAAAGTATAAAAAATCACACCAAAGAGAAACTATATAAGCTTTACCGCCATGAAAAATTTAAAACCTTTTTGTTTTTTAGAGATAGGCATATAAGCGACTTAATTGGGTTTGAATACTCTAAAATTGCTCCTCAGATCGCCACGCTTGACTTTGCAGATAAGATAAAAAAGATTCAATCCTACAGCGGCGGAGACTATCTTGTAACCATTATATTGGACGGTGAAAACGCTTGGGAGTTTTATCCAAACAACGGTAAAGATTTTTTCAATGAACTGTACAAAACATTGAAAGACAACAGCTCGTTCGTACAAACTATTCTACCGAGTGAAGCTGCAGGCTTAAACATAGAGAAACTTCCTCTTGAGAGCATACAAGCCGGCAGCTGGATAGATGCAAACTTTGATATCTGGATAGGAAAACCGCAGAAAAACAGAGCATGGGAGCTTCTTGCTTCTACCAAAGAGGATTATGTAAAAAAGAGTGCCTCTCTAAGCAAAAAAACAAATCAAAAAATCTTAGATGAATTTGCCGTCGCTCTTGGAAGCGACTGGTTTTGGTGGTATAACGATGACCATTTCACAACGTTAAAACCGCTTTTTGACAAGCTTTTTAGACTGCACCTGCAAAATATATATACACTTATGGGGCTAAATATTCCACAAATAATTATCCACCCGATAGTATCACAAAACGAGATGGTGCCAGCAAAGTGCGGCGCTATGCATCAACCCATAGATTTAAAATCCGCAGAGTCGGAATTTAGATACTGCAAACTAACCAAAAGATGGGTGCTTTTTGCTCCAAAGCGCTCAGACAGACCAAACAATTTCATTAAAAAACAGGTGCAGATAGAGGAGTGTATCTGCCCGTTTGACGCAGGAAACGAGTATCTTACCCCAAAAGAGATTACAAGAATCGGCGACAGTAAAGGGTGGCGAGCAAGAGTTGTCCCGAACCTCTATAATGTTTTATCAACAGACATAGCACCAATGGGGAAAAAGGATGATTACTTTGATGTTTTTAGCGGATTCGGGGCGCATGAGGTTATTATAGAAACGCCAAAACATGATCTTGAGATGTTTGACTACTCCTTAGAAGAGTTTGCAGACTACTTGCAAATAGCAAAAGAGAGGATTGTAAGTTTAAAATATGACGTACGTCTTGCTTACTCCTCTTTGTTTAAAAATCATGGAGAGTTAGCCGGCGCCTCACTCAGCCATAGCCATTCCCAAATTATTGCAATGCCGTTTGTGCCAGACGAAGTGGCTGAAGAGATAGAGCAGAAAAAAGAGTATCATAAGAGCTATAAACGTGCGCTTTTAGATGATTTGGTATATGAAGAAAGGCAGTATGAACAAAATCTTATATTTGAAAATGAGTCGTTTGTCTGCTATGCGCCCTACGCTTCAAGATTTGCGTATGAAGTGAAAATTGTTGCAAAAGACAAATATTCATCTATAACGGAATTTGATGAAAATACACTTTTAAATCTGGCAAAATCTTTAGAGTTGATTTTTAAAAAGTATAAAAATGTTTTGGACTATTTTTCATTCAATATAGTTTTCAAAAATCACCCGTACGAGGGATATAGTGAAAACTCAAAAGATTACTTTAGATTTTGTGTAAATATTTTTCCGAGGTTAAGCGGTATCGCAGGATTTGAGATAGATTCAAAAATACATCTAAACAGCATCCTGCCTAATATTGCCGCTAACAGATTAAAAGAAGTTTACGAGGTGCTATCATGAATATACTATTTGCTTCAAGCGAGATTTTTCCATATGCAAAAAGCGGCGGACTTGGGGATGTCGCACAAAGTCTGCCAGCCGAACTTAAAAAGATTGCCGATGTCTATACCATTATGCCTCTTTACGCATCCATAGATAGACAAAAGTACAACATCTGCTCATCTGATTTTTCGTTCGATATCCTCCTAAATGGAATTAACCACCAAATAGATTTGTACCAAAAAGCAGACAACGATTTTGAGTTTTTTTTATACAACCCTGTTTTATGCGATAGAGAGAGCCTATACAATGACCATTACGGAGAGTTTGGCGACAATCAGTTAAGATTTGGACTCTTCTCCTACGCTATTATTGAAACCATGTTAAGACTTAAGCTAAAAATAGACGTTATACATATCAACGACTGGCAAACGGCGATTGTTGCCCTGTTGGCAAAGACAAAATACTCTCTTGGGCAAAAAATAGTTTTTACCATTCACAACCTTGCCTATCAGGGGATATTTCATAAAAGTGCCATGAACGATTTGGATTTAAACTGGGATGAGTGCTTTAAAAGCGACAGATTTGAGTATTTTGACCAAGTTAACTTCCTCAAGGCCGGCATATTTTACAGTGACGCTATAACGACGGTAAGCCCTACCTATGCACAAGAGATACAAACGCCATCTCATGGTCACACTCTGGAGAATATGCTTGTTGCAAACAACCATAAACTCCATGGAATAATAAACGGCATAAGCTATGATGTCTTCAATCCCTCAAATGATGAAAATATTTATAAACATTTTGACAAACATAATTACGATTTAAAACTCAAAAACAAAATAAAACTCTCAAAAGAGTTAAACCTGAGCGAACCGCATCGTCCGCTGTTTATCTTTATCGGCAGATTTACGCCTCAAAAAGGGGTAGATATGATTTTACAAAGCCTGCACCTTTTAAAAGATTTTGAGATAAATGTTGCAATCTTAGGAAACGGCGACAGATATTACAACAGCGTTTTTGCAAAACTGACGAACACATATCCAAATATTCATATAAAAGTCGGGTATGACGAAGGATTTGCAAGAAAACTTTATGCGGCAGCCGATTTTTTACTTATGCCCTCCATGTTTGAACCATGCGGGCTAAATCAGATGATAATGATGAGATACGGCGGAGTACCGATAGTAGCCAAAACAGGGGGTCTAAAAGATAG
>JAURYA010000015.1 GCA_030654155.1 Sulfurimonas sp.
TTTTTTTCTTGACATATGAACTCTATTTGTCTATAATTCGCGTCCACAAACACTATGTTTGTAAATGTCTTGTTAGCTCAGCTGGTAGAGCATCTCACTTTTAATGAGGTGGCCGATGGTTCGAATCCATCACAGGACACCATTTTATTTTTTGGCCCCGTCGTCTAGCGGTAAGGATCCATGGTTTTCATCCATGTTACAGGAGTTCGATTCTCCTCGGGGTCACCAACTAAATACTTCATCTACCTAACTTTCCAGCTTTAAAAATTCATCGAGTTATCTCTTGGGTCATCTTTTTTTATTTTAAAACATCTACTTATCTCGCCAATTCTAATATCAAGTGCAATTTTTACCTAAAATTAACTAGCTTACTTTCTCCTCATTTCACTGAAAAACACTTCATATGGAGTTTTCTCCCATTCCCATCGGGACGATGGGAATGGGAGATGTTCCCTTTTCGTGCATTCATGATTGTTTATCGTATGTTGGACGCTGTTCCAAGTATGTTGCCAAAGCTTCAAATCGACGGTTCATTTCACCTGTAGGGTCAACAAAGATATATTGGAAAAATTTTCTGATATTTCCCGCAGTAATTTCTGTATTCATTGGATCAAAACTCTGACCGTTTGGAAGTTGGACTTCCTGCCCTTCCATTCCAGTACGAGATAGAGCAATAAGATTCATCCCAGTCGCCGCTTCATAATCCCCTTTGGCAACAAGCTCATTATAAAGAGCCTTTTCAGTTGCACTCAAAGTAGCCATCGTATTGACAAAACCTCCAGTTTTTTGCTGATAATCCAGTTCTTCTGCCGTAATGGTTTTGGGATCTTTTGAACTTATCTGAGCCAGTCGTTTGTCATTTTTAGAAACAAAGTCAACTTCATCAGAACTCCTCTGTACTGCTGGTTTAGCTTTGATTGCATCAAGTCGCTTTTGAATTTCCTGAGCATCAGCTTTAGCTTGAGACTCAGCCATGATGGCTTTTGCAGCATCCGAGATGGTTACTTTGTCATTATAAGATGAGTTTGAAGAGATATCGTCGGTAGAATTAACCTCAATTGAGGAAACTGTTTGCTGTTGAATCGATGATGTGTCTACTCTTGCGTATGCAGAAAAAATATCATTTTTACCCGAGATAATCATGTAATACCCCTCATATATGCTTATTAATAAGCAAAAAATATTCCATTAAAATTATAAATAAATAAAACTGCCCACTTTAAGTCCGCCTTAATAACACTCAATCTAAACAGCAATCACAACATTTCTTCCCTCATCTTTTGCTCTGTACAACGCGCTATCCAAACGTTTAATAAAACTATTTTTACTATCTTTTTTAACATATGATGTCACGCCGAAACTACATGTAATATTTCCAACTTTATCAAGCGTAGTTTTTTCTATGGCGCTTCTTAGCTTTTCTGCCAAAATTGCCGCACTCAAAGAGTCTGTTTCAGGACATAGGATGATAAACTCCTCACCGCCCCATCTTACAAAAATATCTATATTTCTAATCTTTTTCTTTACAACATCAACAATATTTTTTATGACGTAATCGCCTACATCGTGTCCAAATGTGTCGTTAACCCTTTTAAAGTAATCAATATCAACCATTATCATAGAGAGCGGACTCTCATATCTTAAAACACGATCAATCTCTATCTCAAACATCTCTTCAAACTTATGCCTATTGTAAATTCCTGTAAGATTGTCGGTAGTCGCCATCTTTTTGAGATTTGCATTCATCGCTTTGAGTGTGCTTATATCGCGGGCAATGCTTATAATATATTTTTTATCCTCTTCTTGAATCAATCTGCATGTTATCTCTATGGGAATAATTTTGCCCTCTTTTGTTTTATGCGAAACCTCAATAACTGCATTCTCTTTTTTACTCAGTTGCTCTTTGACATTTTTTATATTCTCTTCATACACCTCATCTCCGCTTTTTTCATCATGATAGTCAAGGTCTTGCACCCTCATATCCACTAGTTCTTCTCTTGTGTATCCTCTTGTTGCGTATGCCGCCTCATTTACATATATAAAGTTTCCATCCAAATCATGCACAAAGATAGAGTCCGTTACCGAATTAAGAAGTTTTGATTGAAACTCAAGCTCTTTGCTTATTTTATACCTCTCTGTTATATCCTGAACCGTCCCGACCATTCGCACCGGATGTTGCATCTCGTCATACTCCACCCTTCCCTTTGCATAAACCACCTTTTGGGTACCATCAGGGAGCACTATCCTATGATTTATCGCATAATTTATCCCGCTCTTTATAGCTTTGTCGAGTGAATCTTTTACAAAATCTCTGTCATCTGCATGAACAGATTTTATAATTGCATAGTACGTTGGCGTAAACTCCTGCGGCTCGTACCCAACAATTATAAATACTTCATCTGACCACGCTATCGAGTTGTCGCCTATATTCCACTCCCAATTGCCTATGCGGGTAAGCTTTTGAGCCTCTTTAAACAACTCGTTTGTTTTTGAGAGCATTTTAGTTCTTTGTGCAACTTTATCTTCGAGCGTTTTGTTTAAAAACGTTACCTCGTTATATTTTTCCATCAAAGAGTGATAAAGAAAAAAGTGCTCTTTGATGAAAAAATTTGGAGGCAAGTACTCCTGCTTCTCGATACAATTTTTAAGTTTGATTAGCGGATACACATTTAAAAAATATAAAAAGAAAAGAAAAGCCAGCATTATTAAAATAAAATAGAACGCAAATATTGCAATCATTGCTTGAACGCTCTTTTCAGCGCTTAAGAGATACTCATCATTCAAGTCTACTATTAAGTTAAACACTACTTGTTTCTCTTTATCAAGATAACTAAAATCAGAAAAAAAGACCATATCTTCTCTGAGCAAACAACTGCTTATATCATCAACATGCAATCCGTTCTCATAAACTCTATTTATCTGATTTTTATCTGTTGAGAGAACAATCTGCTTTCCGATTGCAATTGAGAGCGATTGATACTCTTTATGTGTTGCCAATCTTTTATTTAAGATTGACAGAGAACTCCCTAAGCCGTCTCTCTCCATGGCGGATATCAGAGTGTATCCCAGCTCTGAGATATCTCCTTTTATCTGCTCAATATCCTGCTGTTTAAAGTAACTTTTGGCTACGTTGTAGGTGTAAAATGCAGTGACAGAAAGAATAATTGCAAGAAAAATTGTAGCCGTAAAATTGACTTTTTTTAAAGACATAAGGCCTCTTAACATGCTTCTCATTTTCAAATCCTGCGCAGTTTTAAATTATATTTCTGTTATTCTAGGATTTTAGCATGTAATTATTAAAAGACTTTTGATTAGTATCATAACTTATATATTTAATTTAAATTATAATTTATAGGAACACTTAAGATGAGCTCTTTTGTAGGTTTTGGAAACTTTGTAGATAAATCTTCTATGGTTTTAATCGCCGCGCGGCTTAAAATATCACTTTCTGATTCGACTATCTTTATATTGTAAACTTTTGCATCAACGCCTAAAGTAAAACTAACCTTCACGGAGCCTGTAATATTTCTTTTTCTCGCACTCATCGGGTAGTAGAGGTTCTCTTTTAAAAGCTGTGAAATCTTTTGCATATTTATCTCTATATACTCATCTGCTTTTGGCACTTCTTGCATCAACTTGGCATCATCAACTTTTTGCCCAACTGTCGGCTTATCTATTTTAACCAGCCTTTTTGGCACAATTTCTACAATAAGCTCACCCTTTATTATTTCAACGATAGCAGTTTTTATCTCTTTTGCTTCATTGGCAATCTCTATCTTCTTTTCTGCTTCTTTTTCCTCTTTTAGAGCTTTTTTTACCCTTTTAGGCTCTTTTTGTTTATTTTGCGGAGCTGTTTCGTTCGTCTTTGCTTCTTTTGGTTCGGAGACCTCTTTGTAGAGTTCAACGCTGCAAAGCTTTAAACAAATCTTTTCTTGCTCCTCTTTTTTGACTTCAGAGTAACTCTTCCATGCAAAAAAAAGTGTTAAGAGTAAAATAGCATGGATGAAAAGAGAGATAAGAAGGGAGTTATTGTGTCTAGTCATGGTGTGAATAGTAACAAAAAAATTGTTACTATTTCATTAAATAGCTCTTTTAAACTCCGGATATGATTCTACACCGCACTCGTTTATATCCATACCCATAAGCTGAGCTTCATCATCTGCTCTAAACCTAGATATTTTATTGATTATAAATAAAACGGCATAAGAGACGCTAAATGTAAAGATTCCAACAAGAACTACACCTTTTAGCTGAGCCGTAAATGAGATACTCTCTACAAATATTCCCGCAGCCAAAGTTCCCCATATTCCATTAACAAGATGAACAGAGAGCGCTCCCACTGGGTCATCAAGTTTAAATTTATCAAACACCGGAACTGCAAAAACTACCAATGCGCCACCAACAAGACCTATCAGTATCGGGGTGTACATGTCATAATAGTTTGCCGCCGCCGTTACCGCTACAAGACCGCCCAAAGCGCCGTTTAGTATCATCGTAATATCAAAAAGTTTATACCTAATGTACATAATTATTCCTGCAATTATTGCGCCTGCAAGACCTGCCGTATTTGTGTTCATAATTGTTTTGGCGACAAGGTTTGCATTCTCAACGCTAGAGATTGAGCCAACGCTTCCGCCGTTAAATCCAAACCACCCTATCCAGAGCAGCAGCGCACCAAGAACAACCAGCGGAATATTTGAAGCAGGAATTACTCTTATTTTGCCGTCATGATAACGCCCTCTTCTTGAGCCGATAATCATTATAGCGGCTAGAAGTGCCCAGCCACCGCTAGAGTGGATGACGGTGGAACCAGCTAAATCATACATCTCAATATCAAAGAGTGTTCCCTTAATCATATCGGCACCCCAGCTGACATTTACCACAAGCGGATATATAACCGCACCCATTATAGCTGTAAAAATAGCCAAAGGAATAATGCGAACACGCTCACTCACGCCGCCGCTCATGATGTTCACCGTCTTTCCGACAAATGCCATTTGAAACATAAAAACAGCCCAAATGCTACTATTTACGCTATCCCAGCTTCCAAAAGCAAGTTTATACCCGACAAGTAAAAATGCCAGTGAAGCGACTGCGTATATCATTACATTGATTGTTAAAACTGCGGAGACATTTTTGGTACGAACAAGCCCTGCTTCAAGCATGGCAAAACCGGGAACCATAAAAATTATCAGTGTCATTGCAAAAATGGTGAAGAAGGTGTCGATGATGTATTTGAAATCAGCTTCTAGCATATAAAATCCTTCAAAAAATTAAATGGAATTATAGCTTAGAAACTATGCAGATTTTTTTTTAACTGATTAATTTTTAATCAGTCGCTGATGTTACGCACTAAAACGAACTCGTCCGTTTTAGTGGCAGGGACAACTTGTCCCTACAACCCCCTAAAGCTACAAAACGAAGTTTCTTTAGAAAAAACGAAGTTTTTCGAGAATTTCAGGAGAGTGTACTATTCCTTTTTGATGGCTATATTGCTTCGCTGTCTGTCTCGCCTGTACGAATTCTGATGATTTTCTCAATATCACTTACAAATATTTTTCCGTCACCAATCTTGCCTGTTCTGGCAGCCTCTACGATTGTTTTAATAACCTGATCAACGCTCTCGTCTTCAACTACCATTTCCATTTTAATTTTCGGTAAAAAATCCACAACGTACTCGGCACCGCGATATAGTTCGCTATGCCCTTTTTGACGGCCGTAACCCTTTACTTCACTTACCGTCATACCGGTAATTCCAATCTCTGCCAAAGCATCTTTTACATCTTCTAATTTAAATGGCTTAATAACCGCTTCTACTCTTTTCATAATAATATCTCCAAATTTAGTTTAAAATTGTAACCATATTTTTATTAGAGTTCTTTAGAAAACTCTATTTTTCACGCAAAATGAGCAGAGCTCATCTTTGCTACGCTAGCCGCTGTGGCACTAAAGCTTGCCTCATTCGAGGCAGAAGACTTCCTACAAGAGCGCAAAAAATTCTCTATATATCTAAAAAATTTTGATATCATAGCAACTTTTTCACTGTATCTTTATAAATTTAGTGCCTTTTCGCCGTGAACTGTTTCGTCAAGTCCTCTGCTTTCACTCTCATCATTAACTCTGCCGCCGCCTGTCAGCGCTGAAGCTACATAATAAACAATTGCCGTAACGACAGCGCTATAAACAATAGTCAAACTTATTGCTTTAAATTGGCTTAACAACTGAGAAGCCATATTGTAGTTCTCTATCATCGCATAAGGCGCAATAAACATCGCAGTTGCGATTGAACCCCAAATGCCGACGAGACCGTGAATCCAAAATGCATCCAAAGAGTCATCCACTTTAAAAATGTTTTTGAGCTTTGCAACGCCATAAAAACCAAGAACACCGCCGACTAATCCGATAATAATAGCACCTTCAACCCCTGCACTTCCCGATGCCGGAGTAATTGCCACCAAACCTGCGACTGCGCCAGAAGCACCGCCGATAATTGTCACTTTTTTATAAACAAACCACTCTACTATAATCCAGCCGATTACACCAAGAGATGCCGCAACATTTGTTACCAAAAATGCAGATGACGCAATACCGTCTGCAGCCAATGCCGAACCTGCATTAAATCCAAACCATCCAAACCATAATAGTGCCGCGCCTAGTGAAACCAACACGGGCGAGAACGGTTTTATTGCCACTTTACCGTAATCTTTTCTGCGTCCAAGTATCATAGCAACGACAAAACCTGCCACACCAGCATTTAGGTGAACAACTGTTCCTCCTGCAAAGTCCATCTCACCGAAGTTAAGCGTTGTTCCGCCTCCCCAAGCCCAGTGAGCAACCGGTGCATATACAGCGACTATCCACAAAGCTGCGAAAACCATATATGTAGAAAATTTAACCCTCTCTATCATAGAACCGCTTGCAATTGCTACAGCGATAGCCGCAAAAGTTCCCTGAAATGCTACAAAAAGCAACTCAGGAATAGTGCCTTTTAAAGTATCTGAAGTTATTCCTGAGAGCAGCATCTTACCGCTGCCGAGTATATCTCCGTCGCCAAATGCTATTGAGTAGCCGACCAATACCCACACCAAGGTTCCAACAGCATATGCGCCTAAGCTCATACCCATTGTATTGAGTACGTTTTTGGAACGTGTCAAACCTCCGTAAAAAAGTGCCAATCCGGCAGGCGTCATCAGCATTACTAAAGCCGTAGCAACAAGCATCCAAGCAGTGTTCCCACTACTTAACACATCCTCGGCAAACACCAAAGAGGGCAACAACACGCTGATAAAATATCTCTTCATTTTCTATCCTTTGCATAGTAAATATACTCAAATTATACATGTTAAAAAATTGCTAATAGGCAAAACATTGATTAATTTTTAACCAATTGCCGTTTTTGTGCTAATTTTATTATTATGTGATAACCTCTAATATAGAACTTAGTAATAATTTAAATATTTGCAACGCATTTTCACACTTGCCAAAACTTCTTGAAAAATTTCCTATTTTTACGTAACTCTTAAGCCTTAATGAGATATCATCTATGGAATTAATTTTTGAATTTTATAAAGATTAGGTGCTATATATGGGCAATTTGCTACACAACGATAATATACAAACTATAAACATTGAAGAGACTCTTCAAAACAGCTACCTTGATTACTCCATGAGCGTAATCGTAGGTCGTGCGCTGCCTGATGTTCGCGACGGACTTAAACCTGTTCACAGAAGAATCCTTTATGCAATGGATAAACTAAGTCTCTCTCATGGGTCAAAGTTTAAAAAATCAGCACGTATCGTCGGTGACGTTATCGGTCAGTACCATCCACACGGTGACACGGCAGTTTATGATGCACTAGTTCGTATGGCTCAACACTTCTCTATGAGAATGGAGCTGGTGGACGGTCAAGGAAACTTCGGTTCAGTTGATGGCGACAGCGCTGCTGCTATGCGTTATACTGAAGCTAGAATGACAAAATATGCGGGCGAGCTTCTAAAAGATTTAGAAAAAAATACTGTAAATATGATAGACAACTATGACGGAACTACAAAAGAGCCGGACGTTATGCCTACCCGCGTTCCAAACCTTCTTATAAACGGTTCATCGGGTATTGCGGTAGGTATGGCAACAAACATCCCTCCGCACAACCCTCAAGAGGTTATGATGGGCTTAAAAGCACTTCTTGCAAATCCGGATATTGAACTATACGAACTAATGGAGCACATTAAAGCACCGGATTTTCCGACAGGCGGAACAATATTCGGTAAAAAAGGAATTATGGACGCTTATGCAACCGGTCGCGGCCGCATAAAAGTTCGTGCTAAAACTCATATTGAAAAAAAAGGTAACAGAGATGTTATCGTTATCGATGAGCTTCCTTATCAGGTTAACAAAGCTCGTCTAATTGAGAACATTGCAAATCTTGTAAAAGATAAAATGATTGATGGTATTTCTGAAATTCGTGATGAATCAGACCGTGACGGTATCCGCGCAGTAATAGAGCTAAAAAAAGATGCAATGAGCGAGATAGTTCTTAACAATCTTTTCAAACACACCAGCATGCAGACTACTTTTGGTATTATCATGCTCTCTATTTTAAACCAAGAGCCTAGAGTATTTGGAATAATAGACATTCTAAAGCACTTTATAAATCACCGTAAAACTATCATTATCCGCCGCACTATCTTTGACCTTGAAAAAGCAAAAGCTAGAGCACACATTTTAGAGGGTCTTAAAAAAGCTCTTGATATTATTGATGAAATCATAAGAGTTATTAAATCAAGCAAAAACGTTGAAGATGCAAGAGACAACCTTGTTTCTGAGTTTGACTTTTCGACCATTCAGGCGCAAAGCATTGTTGATATGCGTCTTGGAAGATTAACCGGTTTAGAACGCGAGAAAATAGAGAATGAACTTCTTGAACTTGTTAAACTAATCGAATACCTAGAGTCAATTCTAAAAAGCGAAGCGATTCTACATGGAATTATAGACCAAGAGTTTGATGAGATTCTTGCTACTTATACAGATGCTAGACGTACTGAAGTTGAAGATGATTATGATGACATTGATATTGAAGATTTAATACCTAACGAGCCGATGGTTGTAACTATTACTCACAGAGGTTACATAAAAAGAGTTCCTCTTGTTCAGTATGAAAAACAAAAAAGAGGCGGCAAAGGCAAAATTGCCGTTACGACTTACGAGGATGACTTTATAGAGAGATTCTTTACCTGCAATACTCATGACACCCTTCTTTTTGTAACAGACCGTGGACAGCTTCACTGGTTAAAAGTTTACAAAATTCCTGAAGGAAGCAGAATAGCTAAAGGCAAAGCGGTTGTAAACCTGCTTAACCTTGTAGCAGATGAACAGATACAATCTATCAACCCGACAACTGACTTTAGCGAAGAGAAATCTTTAGTATTCTTCACTAAAAAAGGTGTCGTAAAGAGAACAAATTTAAGTGAATTTGCAAATATTAGAAGCAATGGAGTAAGAGCTATCAGTCTTGATGACGACGACTCAATCATAACTGCTAAAATCGCAGATCAAAGCATACAATATCTATTTATTATGACAAAAATGGCTCAATGTATAAAATTTGAAATAGACAAAACCCGTGACCAAGGTAGAAATACAAGAGGTGTAAGAGGTATCAAATTTAAACATGCGGATGACGTAGTTGTCGATGCAAATATTATTGCGAATGACGAGCAGGAGATTCTTGTAGTGAGCGAGAAAGGTATCGGCAAGCGTACAGATGCCGGTGAATATCGTTTAACAAATCGCGGCGGAAGCGGTGTTATTGCTATGAAGATGACTGCTAAAACAGGTAAATATGTTGTCGGTTGTCTGATGGTTGATGAAGAGATGGATATGATGGCGCTTACAAAAGCAGGCAAAATGATACGCGTCGATATGCAGACAATCTCTAAATCAAGCAGAAATACAAGCGGAGTTTTCATCGTAAAAGGTGATGATGTTGCAAGCGTTTCTCGCTGTCCAAAACAGCCTATTGAAGATGAGGATGAGTATGAAGACGATTCTCTTCTTGGAACAATAGAATTGGAATAGTAGTTGCTTAAGTACGATTATTATAAAACCATGCCAAGGGACAAACAATGAGATATTCGATATTACTTGCACTGCTTTTAAGTGTTTCATCACTATTTGGAGCAGACAAAGCAAGCAATGCTACCGTCGTAGAACAGACAAATGCTGAACTTGCAGCAGTAAGAGTTGCGGCAACGCAAGCCAGAGAAGAGGCTACGCTCGCTACAATTCAGGCAACTAAGGCAAAAGAAGACAGCAAAAGAGCGATAAACGAACTTGCTCAAGTTAAAGCTCAAAGAGAAGAAGAGCTAGCTTCTATGGCAGCGCAAGAACAAGTTTTAAAAGAGAATAGATCTATTCATATCTCTGTTGTCGGGCAAGGTGTTGCACCGATGAACACATCTTCTCCGGCTCAAGCTTATGCACTTGCAAAAAGAGCGGCAATTGCAGATGCTTACAGAGCAATTGCAGAGAAAGTTAAAGGCGTAAGAGTTGATGGTCAAGACACAGTAAAAAATATGATGATGCAAAAATCTACAATACGCACTTATGTTCAAGCTATGGTAAAAAATGCAAATATTGTTGAAACAACTTTTAAAGAGGGCTTATGCGAAGTAGAGATGGAAATCGTAATTTCTCACTCAGACTTTGCTCAGTAATAATTTTTAGCTCACTTACATTAACTGCAAGTGAGCACCTTATCTCCTATAAATATATTGTAAAAGACGCTACTCTTTACAACGAAACACTTCTCATTTCAAATGCCATGACAAAGTGCAACGGCACGCCGCAAAATGAGTTAATTCTACTAAACAAAAACAGCAAAAATTTAAAACAGCTTATATTTGAAAATTCGCAAGAGTTTATTGACTACATACATAAACTTGGTCTTCATGTTGAGCACAAAGAGACAACAAGCAATTTGCAAAACAGCTCAACAACAACACTCACACTCAAAACCACTTGCTTCAAAGTCGATTTTAATGATAATTTTGCTAGAATTTCCCCTTTAAAATAAGGCAAACATTAGTGAAAATTGCAATAGTTGAAGATGATATCAATATGAGAAAATCTCTTGAAATCGCTATGAATGATTATAAAGAGTTTGAAATCAAAACATTTAAAAATGCAAAAGATGCCCTAAAAGGCATTGATGACAGTTTTCATTTAGTTATAACCGATATAAATATGCCCGGTATGGATGGCATCGAGTTTGTAAAAGCTTTAAACGGAAAATTTGAAGTTATTATTATGACTGGAAATGCAACACTCCAAAGAGCAATCGAGTCTATTCATCTTGGCGTAAAAGACTTTTTATTGAAACCTTTTGATGTAGACACCTTAATAACCGCCATCAGAAGAGAAGACAAGATACAAAAAGTAAAAAAAACAGTAGCACAAATCAGCCAAAAAAGCGATGCCGATAGTTTTTTCGGCACATCAAAAGCATTAGAATCAGCTTTAAATATTGCAAAAAAAGCCTCTAAAACAGATGCGAGTATTTTACTTTTAGGAGAGAGCGGTGTCGGCAAAGAGGTTTTTGCTTCTTTCATTCACGAAAATTCTCCTAGAGCAAAAAAACCATTTATAGCAATCAACATGGCGGCAATTCCGGACAATCTGATTGAGAGCGAACTATTTGGATTTGAAAAGGGTGCTTTTACCGATGCAAGCGAATCAAAAGCAGGACAGTTTGAACTTGCCAACGGCGGAACACTGTTTTTAGATGAGATAGGCGAGATGCCATATGGCGTTCAAGCCAAACTGCTTCGTGCACTGCAAGAGAAAGAGATAAGAAGGCTAGGCTCATCAAAGAGCATAAAAATAGATATCAGAGTAATCTCTGCGACAAATGCGAATCTCTCTGAGAAGATAAAAAACGGCGAATTTAGAAATGACTTATATTTTCGCTTAAATACTATTCCGATAAATATTCCGCCTCTTAGAGAGAGAAAAGAGGAAATTTTGCAGATTGCGCAAAAAGTTTTAGAACAAAATTGTATAAAATACGGTTTTGAATTAAAAATATTTTCTGACGAAGCGAAAAAACAGCTTCTTACTTATGACTGGCCTGGTAACATTAGAGAGCTTATATCTGTTGTTGAGAGAGCCGTTATTTTGAGTGAGTGCAATGAAATAACGCCGCAGGAGCTTTTTTTAGAATCTCGCGGATTTAATTAAAATAATGAAGGAACAAGAATGACAAAAAAATATAATGTAGCAGTGGTTGGAGCAAACGGAGCAGTTGGAGAAGAGATATTGACAATTTTGCATGAAGTTGGCTTTCCGATTAACAAACTAGTTCCACTGGCTAGCTCTAGAAGTATAGGAAAGAGCGTAGAATACGGTAACAAAGAGATAGCAATTAAAGAGCTTACCGACACCGTTTTTGAAGAAGAAAATATTGAAATAGCATTATTTTCTGCCGGAGGAAGCGTAAGTGCACAATTCGCTCCTTTTGCCGTTAAAGCCGGTGCTGTCGTAATTGACAACACTTCTCACTTTAGAATGGATGAAAACACTCCGCTTGTTGTTCCTGAAGTAAATCCAGAGGATATAGCAAAATGGAAAAAATCAGGGGTAATTGCAAATCCAAACTGCTCTACAATTCAGATGGTTCAAGCACTAAAACCGCTTGATGAAGCTTATGATTTGATAAGAGTTGACGTAAGTACTTATCAAGCAACTTCTGGTGCTGGAAAAAGCGCTATGGAGGAGTTGGTAAATCAGATGCAAGACTTTTTCAGTTTCAAATTAGGCGAAAGCGAGCATAAAGCATTTAAACACCAAATTGCTCTAAATGTAATCCCTCAGATAGACGTTTTTTTAGATAACGGGTACACCAAAGAGGAGATGAAGATGGTGAATGAAACTGCCAAAATCATGCATAAAAAAATCCCTCTAAGTGCTACATGTGTTCGTGTTCCGACTCTTCGCGGTCATGCAGAGGCTTTAACTCTTACATTTGCAAAAGATGTAAATGCGGATGAGGCAAGGGAAATACTAAGAAAAGCTCCAAACATTGTTATATTGGACAACCCATCAGAGTCTATCTATCCGATGCCTGCAACCTGTTTAGAGAAAAATGAGACTTTTGTAGGCCGTATCAGAAACGATATCTTCTCTAAAAATATGCTTCATCTATTTATCGTTGCAGACAATCTAAGAGTAGGAGCAGCTACAAACGCTGTTAGAATCGCTCAAAAATGGATAGAGCTGGATAAGGAGAAATAATCATGCTTGAAAAAATATTTGAAAATAGTTTATGGAGTTCAAGATTTATAGTAATTCTTGCCGTGGTCTTTGGTCTTGTCGGGGCTATATCACTGTTTATAGTAGCAAGTTTTGACATATATGACACGGCAAATTATGTCTTGTCAACATATATAAATCAAGCACATCCTGAAAATTTTCATCAAGATGTTGTAGGCGGTATCATTGGTGCGGTCGATTTATACCTGATTGGCGTTGTAATGCTTCTTTTTGCTTTTGGACTATATGAACTTTTTATCTCTGAAATAGATGTCGCAAAAGATGAGAATGGAGAGGAAAATAGTCTTTTAGCTATCCATTCACTCGACCAGCTTAAAGATAAAATATCAAAAGTTATTGTAATGGTACTTGTTGTTACTTTTTTTCAAAAAGTTGGTCATACAGAGTACAATGGCGCCTTAGATATGTTATACTTTGCGCTATCAATAACTGCAGTGGCGGTCGGACTTTTCTTCTTGGGGAAAGTTGGAAAAAGTCATTAGCCACAAATTAAAAAAAGTTATACATAAAACTAATTAAACAAGGGTGATTAATGAGTAAAATATTTGTAGACGCATGCTTTGGCAAGGAAACTCCATACACTCCGGTTTGGATGATGAGACAAGCGGGGAGATACCTTCCTGAGTATATGGAAGTAAGAAAACAAGCCGGAAATTTTTTAAATCTTTGTCATAACCCCAAACTTGCTGCAGAAGTTACACTTCAGCCTGTAGATATTGTCGGGGTTGATGCGGCAATTTTATTTAGTGATATTCTTGTTGTCCCAAATGAGATGGGCATGAAACTTGATTTTCTTACAGGAGAGGGACCTGTTTTTGAAAAACCTATAAAAAATCAAGCTGATTTAGATGCTCTTTTAGGGGGCGAAGAAGCTGCATCAAAACTCACTTATGTTTACGACACAATCAAGCTTATAAAAGAGCAGTTAGCGGACGATAAAGCTCTCATTGGTTTTACCGGAGCACCATGGACATTGGCTACCTACATGATAGAGGGAGAAGGCACAAAAACATATAACATATGTAAAAAAATGATGTACTCAAACCCTGAACTTCTGCACAGAATTCTTGCTAAAGTGACAGAAGTTGTAAAGATATATATGGAGAAACAGATTGAGGCTGGTATAGACGTAGTTCAAATCTTTGACTCATGGGCTGCGGCAATCGAACCTGCAAAATATGATGAATTTTCTTGGAAATATATGGTTGAAATCGCCGATTATCTAAAAGCAAAATATCCGCATATTCCGATTATAATGTTTCCAAAAGGTATTCCTGCATTTTTAGACAAAGTTTACGGAAATTTTGACGTATTTGGCGTTGACTGGTCAACTCCAATGGGTTATGCAAAAGAGAAACTTGGCGATAGATACGTTCTTCAAGGAAATATGGAGCCGTGCAGATTGTACTCCAAAGAGTCAACAACGGAGTGCGTAGAAGCACTGCAAAAAATCATGGGCGGCAAAAGACATATATTCAACCTCGGGCACGGAATCCTTCCTGACGTTCCGGTAGAAAATGCGAAGCATTTTATAACTGAATGTCATAGAGTTAGTAAAAAATAAGTGAAGACTATCTTTGGTCCTGTAAACTCAAGAAGATTCGGTTCTTCTTTGGGCATAGACCTCTCCCCTGCTCTAAAACAGTGCAATTTTGACTGCCTCTACTGCGAACTTGCACCAAGCGCAACAACAGACACACAAAAAAATATAGTAGAAGTTTCTACGATAATAGCTGAGCTCAAAGAGCATCTAAACGACAAGATAGACGTTATAACAATAACCGCAAACGGAGAGCCTACTCTCTATCCGTATCTTGATGAGCTAATCGATGAATTAAACAAAATCAAAAACGGCACCCAAACGCTCATTCTCTCAAACAGCGCAACACTAGTTGATGAAAAAGTTTTCAACTCTCTTTTAAAACTTGACCAGGTAAAACTCTCCCTTGACGCAGTTAGCGAAAGTGTGTTTAAAAGAATTGACAGACCTCATGTTGGGATAGAGATTGAAAATATTGTTCAAAAAGTGATAGATTTTAGCAAAGCTTACAAAGGCAAACTATTTATTGAGATACTTTTTGTACATGGACTTAACGACACAAAAGAGGAGATAGAGAAGCTAAACGAGACTCTTCTAAAGCTGCATGTAACTAGAATCGATTTAGGCACCATTGACAGACCGCCGGCCTATCCCGTGAGCGGACTTAGCTACAGAGAACTTCATGATGCTTCACTTCTCTTTGACAGCTCTCTGCCTATCCATATAGCCTCTAGAGTTCATGCCGAACCTAATAACTCAAGCTATGACGATGAAGAGATTTTAAACACGCTGGACAAGAGACCGCTAACCATGGAAGATATAAACCTGCTCTTTGATGAAGAGAGCAAAAAAAGACTTCAAAATCTTATTTTAATCTCAAAAATAGTAACCAAAAAGGTTGGAAATTTGGAATTTTTTATCCTGCATGAAAATGAGAAAAGAAAACGTATAAAGTAGCGCAAAAATCCTTGACTTTTAAAGCATCATAAAGTATAATTCCGTCTTCTTAAATGTTCCGAATTAGCTCAGCGGTAGAGTAGGTGACTGTTAATCACTTGGCCACTGGTTCGAATCCAGTATTCGGAGCCACCCTTTTTAAAACCCCTAAAACACGATATTTCAGAGCTTTAAAAATACACAGTAGCTATATGGTAGCTAAAATATTTTTCAAGTATTACTTTTTATAATACCACCACTACTTCTAAAACAATCCAATTGATTTATCAATCTTTCTTACCTCTGATGGAATGAACTTGTTGTACTTATGTATCAACATTTCAATATTTGTATGCCCCATCATTTGGGCTATATGATTTATACTAAACTTTCCGCTTGATAACATCATAGTGGCAAAGCTTGAGCGTGTATCGTATAATCTTTGGTATGAGAGCCCTACTTTTTCAAGTAGTCTGCTCCAGTGATAATCTCTTATGCGGTTTCCGTCGTTAAACGGAGTTCCGTACATTGATATAAAAACATACTCACTTTTAGAGTTAGTAAGCTCATATTGACTTTTTAAATATGGAAGAAGCTCATCAAATATTGGAACTACCCTATTGCTCTTTTGAGTTTTAGGAGTAACATCTTTTCCGTATCTTCTTGAGCGTTTTACTTCCAACTCTTGAGAGTTAAAGTCTATATCATCCCATTTAAGAGCAACTGCTTCTCCAGTTCGCAAGCCAGTAAAGAAAGAGAGCGCTAGAAAGTTTTTAAACCACTCATCATCTGCATTTTCAATAAGCATTTTTATTGTATCAACACTAAATGGCTTTGCGCTGCCCTGCTCTTTTTTTGGTCGTCTTATATAAGCAAATGGATTTTTATCTACCGCTTCATCATAAAATGCTTCTTTAAAAATAGCACTAAATATGTTTGCAATATATATTGCGGTTGCACTGCTTCTATTATTTATCCAGTAGTTATACCACTTTTTTATCTCTGAAAGTTTGATAGAGCTTATATCCCTATCTCCAAAGAGAGGTAAAATCTGATTATGAATAATCGAGTAATATCTTACATATGTGGACTCCTTGACAAGAGCATTTTTGGTTTTTAAAAATAGCTCTGCATAAAAAGCAACCGTTTTTATATCTTTTTTAGGAGATATATCAATTTGGTTTGTTTGAATTTGAAATAACACATTAGGAAGAAGGTCATTCTCCACTAACTTTCGATTTTTAGCATTATCATCCAGTCCAGTAGGTTTAATAACCCTCTGTCCTTTGTGATATATACTTAGATAGAGTTTGTTGTTTTTGGCATAAAGGCTTGCCATCTTGGTTTCCTTTCGCCCTAATCCACTTATCTATCTCTAATCTATCAAAGAGCATTTTAGACTCTCCTATCTTAAAATAATGTTTACTCTCCTCAAACTCTCCATTATAGAGCTTTTGTTTGATGAAGCTTTCACTTACTTTTAGATAGTTTGATAGCTCTTGACGAGATAAATAGGGTGAGCTAGATTGTATGAGCATATCTTTTATCATTGGGA
>JAURYA010000050.1 GCA_030654155.1 Sulfurimonas sp.
CCCCTTCAAGGGCTTTGGCGGAAACGGCAAAGCCGGGCACGCTGGCCATGGTCCCCAGAAAAGCTCCCCACGGCCTTTGGAAATGCCACTTGACCGTATACTCATCCACCACCTCGACGGATGCCAGGGGTTCGATCCATGACCGGGTCCAGGCGGCGTTGTCTTTATCCATAATCCAGTCCATCTGGTATTTGAGGCTCCGGGCATTGAAAGGGGATCCGTCGTGAAACCTGACGCCTTCCCTGAGCTTCATGACCACGGTGGTGTCATCAATCTCTTTCCAGGATTGGGCCAGCCAGGGAATCGTCGGTTTATAATTACCGTCAAGGAGAATCAGCTTTTCATACATATAACTCATGCTCATCCAGTCCAGCACCGGCATATGGTTCGGGTTCATCACCCCGATGTAGACGGGCCACGCCAGGCGCAGGTATCCGCCCCTGGCCGGTTTATCCGGGCAGTAGTTGTCACCCCAGTCCATCCACCCAGGCTTTGCTTCCTGGGCCGGGACATCCGGCGGGTGGGTTGCCGATAGAATCATCAGAAACAGGGTGACGGTTATAATTAATAATTTTTTCAGATGCTTCACTTGACCCTCCTTTATTCCGGGGATTTCAGATGACATGCCACCTTGTGTCCGTTCCCGTTCACGGTTTCAAGCCGGGGCCGTAAGTCCTTGCAGATATCCATCATAAAGGGGCAGCGCGGGTGGAACCTGCACCCCTGTGGCATGCTCAAGAGCCCCGGCACCTCGCCTGTTATCATCACATGCTCCCGGGTCTTTTCTATTTCGGGGTCCGGAATGGGCACAGCCGAAAGCAGGGCCTTGGTGTACGGGTGTCCCGGATTCCGGTAAAGATCCTGCCGGTCCGCGATTTCCACGATTTCGCCGAGATACATCACCGCGATGCGGTCGCTGATATGCCTCACCACTGCAAGATCATGGGCAATGAAGAGGTAGGTCAGGTTGAACCGCTCCTGGAGGTCTTCCAGCAAATTGATGATCTGGGCCTGGATGGACACGTCCAGGGCGGACACCGGCTCGTCACAGACAATAAAATCCGGCTTCACGGCCAGTGCCCGGGCAATGCCGATGCGCTGGCGCTGTCCGCCGGAAAACTCGTGGGGATAGCGGCCTGCCATGGCCGGGTTGAGCCCCACCACCTCAAGCAGTTGTTCCACCGCATCCGCAAATTCGGCCCGGCTTCCGGCTATGTGATGAATACGGAGGGGCTCCCCCACAATATCTTTGACCTTCATGCGGGGATTAAGTGACCCGAAAGGATCCTGGTGGATGATCTGGATATGTTTGCGGAGCCTTCGGGTCTCCTGTTTGCCGAGTCTTGTAATATCGCGGCCGTCGAAAATCACCTCGCCGGATGTGGGCCGCTCCATCTGCAGGAGGGTTCTGCCGGTGGTGGTCTTTCCGCACCCGCTTTCACCCACCAGGCCCAGGGTCTCTCCTTTGTGTATGTCAAAGCTCACGTTGTCCACGGCCCTCAGGTCGCCGAGCTTTTTCCTGAAGACCACACCGTGATGGAGCGGGAAAATCTTGGTGAGGTTTTTTACCCGGATGAGGGGTTCCTTGGTATTCTCAAGCATAATTCCAGCACGCCACTTCGTGGGTTTCAGAGATTTTTTGCAACTCCGGGGGGGCCTTTCGGCACATCTCAATAGAAAACGCGCACCTGGGCGCAAAGGCGCATCCTTCCGGCAGGTTCGCAAGATCCGGGGGCTGGCCCTCGATGGGCGTAAGCTTCTGCCGGATGTCCTGGTCCAGCCTGGGGACGGACGCCATGAGACCTTTGGTGTAGGGATGCCGGGGCCGGCGGTAGAGATCCGGGGTCAATGCCTTTTCAATGGCCCTTCCGGCATACATAACCATGACCTTGTCCGCATACCTGGCCACCACCCCCAGGTTGTGGGTGATGAGGATCATGGCCGTTCCGTGGTCCCGGGTGAGTCCCTTCATGAGCTCCAGGAGTTCCGCCTGAATGGTCACGTCCAGGGCCGTCGTGGGTTCGTCCGCAATGATGAGCCTGGGATTACAGGACAGGCCCATGGCGATCATGGCCCGCTGTCCCATGCCGCCGCTGAACTGGTGGGGATAGGCGCCAACTCTTGAAGGGGCATCGGGTATCCGGACGGATTTCAGCAGCTCGATGCATTTCAGAATCCCTGCCTTTTTGTTCATGCCTTTGTGGACCATGAGGGGCTCCATCACCTGGTATCCGATGGTCAGCACCGGGTTGAGGGAGGTCATGGGCTCCTGGAAGATCATGGCGATTTTGTTGCCCCGGATATCGCAAATTTCATCCCGGCTCATTTTCAGAAGATCCCGGCCTTCAAAGAGGATCTCGCCCTTGACGATCCTGCCCGAAGGCCCTGGGATAAGGCGGAGCAGGGATAAGGCGCTCACGGTTTTTCCGCACCCGCTCTCTCCTACAATGCCCAAGGTCTGGCCTTCTTCCAGTTCGTAGGAGACATCATCCACGGCCCTGACAGTGGTCCGGCCGTTAAAGAAACAGGTGGTGAGGTTCCTGACCGCAAGCAGCATGGGCTTCACCGCATCATTCCGGAGCTGCCGCGCAAACGCGGGTCAAGGGCGTCCCGGAGGCCGTCTCCCAAGAAGTTGAAGGCAAGAACCGTCAGGGTGATCATGAGTCCCGGCGCCAGGGAAAAGAGCGGCACGATCTCAAGGTAAGAGTAGCCGATCCTCAGTTCGTTGCCCCAGCTCGGGGTGGGCTGCTGGACGCCCAGACCCAGGAAGGATACCGCGCTTTCCAACATGATGTTGCCGCCCAGGGCGATGGTGGCGGTGACGATGATGGGG
>JAURYA010000057.1 GCA_030654155.1 Sulfurimonas sp.
AATGCAGAAAAATATAGGGCTTGGTTATGCAAATAAACATTAAGTATTTGTCAAGTAAATGGCTAATCCCTTTTTTGCTCATTGCACTTCTTGTAACCATTAGTATAAATTTTCATTATCTTGTTTTTCACACATTTGCTGAATATTTTGCTGTTTTTGTAAGTATAGGAATATCCCTTATCTCATATCACACATATCCACTCACAAACAATAGGTATCTGCTATTTATAGGGCTTGGATATTTATGGATTGCACTACTTCAGATGTTACACACTCAGACATATCTGGGAATGCCTTTTTACGGTATAGAGAGTTCAGATGTATCGATAACTTTTTGGATTTTCTCTCGTATATTTGAAGCTTTAATACTACTAGTAGCCCCATTTATGAGATATGTTGAGTATAAAAGTTACAAAGTTACTATACTGTTTTCAATAATTACTACTATCATTATTATAATATCAATGAATTTTCCTCCGAAATTGTTTATTGTCGGAGAGGGATTGACAGATCTGAAAATAGGATTGGAGTATTTTATTATTGCTCTTTTGCTTCTAACTCTATATGTAAACAAGCTACATAAGAGCGAGTTTACCAGTGTTGTTTACCAAGCTATGAAGTATGCTATCGGTTTAACCATATTGGCAGAAATCTCTTTTACATTTTATAGCAATGTTTATGATTATATGAATGTTGTAGGGCATACTTTTAAATTTTTATCTTTTTGGATATTGCTGCAGGCTATTATAAAAACATCGCTTGAAGATCCTATCTCTCTTATGCGAAAGAGTGCTACTACTTACGAAGTTATCCCTTACCCATCGATAATTGTAGATAGAAGCGGAATCATCAGACAAGTCAATAGAGCTGCTTGCACTTCTTTAAATAAAGATGAAGCAGATATTGTCGGCATGAGAAATCATGATATGTTTCATCCAAAAAGCATAAAAGAAGAGCTCTGCCCTATCTGTCAATCAATAATTGATAATGAAGAGTTAGAGGATTGTGTTCTTGGGAATAAGGAGTTGGGAACAGTTACACAGTACGCACTCAGCCCAATACACACAACAGAAGATAAAATAAACGGTATGGTTCAGGTAAGTATAGACATGACTCATACATTGCTTCTTGAAAAGTCACTTTTAAATCAATACAAACTACTCCAAAATATTATTGATACCGTTCCTGTAAGAATCTTTTGGAAAGATGAGAATGGCATATACCTCGGAGCTAACAACCTCTTTGTTAAGGATGCAAAACTTAACTCATTAAATCAGCTAATAGGCAAAAGTGAAAATGATTTAGTATGGGAAAAAGAGGAGATAGAGCGCCATATAAAAGACGACGAAGATATCATAAACAGCGGAGAATCAAAGATTCAATATGAAGAGACGCGAAAAAATAAAAACGCAGAGACAACCTATCTCTCATCATCAAAGGTTCCGCTAAAAGACGATAGTGGGCAGATAATAGGCGTAGTCGGCAGTTACGAAGATATAACTAAGAGAAAAAATCTAGAGTACAAATTGGAAAAACAGCAGGAGATTCTGCGCTACCAGGCACATTATGATGTTTTGACGCATTTGCCAAATAGAGTTCTGCTTCAAGACAGACTTATCCAAGCAATCCATAAAGCAAAAAGAAGCAAGAGTGAGTTTGCTCTGCTCTTTATTGACCTTGATCAGTTTAAACAGATTAACGATACTCTTGGGCATCAGGTAGGTGATGAGGTGTTGAAAATTTTTGCTTCAAGACTCAAAAACTCGATTAGAGAGGATGATACGCTTGCAAGAATAGGCGGAGATGAGTTTACGATTATTTTAGAAAATTTAAAATCACTTGAAGATGCTTCAACGTTGGCGCAAAAAATTATCGAAAATGCAAAGCAGCCCATAGATATCGCAGGGCATCTGCTCTATGTTTCATCTAGCATGGGAATAAGCATCTATCCAAAAGACTCTACAGAGATGCAGGATTTGTTGAAGTATTCGGACAGTGCGATGTATAAAGCAAAAGAGGAGGGGAGAAATAACTTTCAATTTTACTCTCCAGAAATGACCCAGATTGCAATGAGCAGAGTCGTTATGCAAAATGATTTAAGAAGTGCTATAAAAAATGAGGAGTTTGTTGTTTACTACCAGCCTCAGATTGACATTTCGAGTGAAAAAGAGACTCTTGTCGGACTTGAAGCGCTTGTGAGATGGGAGCATCCGCAGCTTGGACAGATACCGCCGTTTCAGTTTATTCCTATGGCTGAAGAGACAGGAATGATTGTAGAGCTTGATAAATTGGTAATGAAAATGGCAATAACACAGGTTGCCGCTTGGTACAAAGAGGGGCTTAACCCTGGGGTGCTCTCGCTAAATCTAGCGATGAAGCAGCTGCATCAGGATGACTTCATACCAACAATCAAAAAAATTATAGAAGAGAGTGGAGGCATAGAAAAAAAACATCTCTCTTTTGAGATAACCGAGGGGGATTTGATGATAAATCCTGAATCATCAATTGAGAAGCTAAATATGCTTAAAGAGCTAGGAATAGAGACAGCAATCGATGATTTTGGAACTGGCTACTCATCTCTTTCATATTTAAAACGTCTGCCTATAGGCAAGCTCAAAATTGATCAGTCATTCTCAAGAGGTGTTCCAAACGACAGGGATGACGTAGTTATCTCCAAGACTATTATCGCTCTCGCAAAAAATCTTAATATGAAAGTTATTGCAGAGGGAGTTGAGACGCAGGAACAAAAAGATTTTATGTATGAAAACGGTTGTTATGAGATTCAGGGCTATTTTTACTCCAAACCGCTTAGGGCAGATGAGGCAAGAGAGTTTATATTGAAATATCAGCAGTAGACGTTATTTGACTTTTGAGGCCTCTTTGTAAAATTTTTTAACCCCTTTTTTAGCTTTGGCATCAAGGTTGTAAGATATATATTTTAGGTAGTTGAGTATCTCTTCTTGAGAAATTTTTGTTCTCTCTGAGGCTTCATTTAATATATATCTAGGAATATTAACCCTCTTTTTTAGGAAATTTTTTTCAATTTTTTTATAAAGAGTTCTATCTTTGTGAAAGCAGAGCAGTGCGAATACGAAAGGGAGATTATACTTCTCATTCCACTTTTTTGCCAAATCTACATGTTGTTTATTTTGGAGATAGTATCTAAGAGCTTTATCGCCTATAAGAACTTCGCCTTGCACATTTAATATTTTCGCAAGTACATTAGAAGTCTCTGAATCCTTGTCGCTTACATCTTTTACATGTGGAATTACCAAAACACTTAAAACCTCTTTTTTGGCGATGATTCCAAGATTTACATGTTGATATTTTTTTGCTCTTATGCTTGATATAAAAGCGGCATCAACTTTATGTGAGAGAAATTTTTTATTGGTTTTTGCGGGAACATCTTTGTAGTAGTTCATGCTCATGCTTTGTTGGGAGCTTTTTACAAAGCGCTTCATAAAAACATGAAAAGGTAGAAGATTTAGGTACTCTATTTTGCCAAAAACCAATGCGCTCTCCAAGTGAGTATAGGCGAAATTATACAGCTCTTAACTTATAAAAAAGATGAGTTTGATATAATCATGGCAATAAAAATAGTTTGGGAGCAATCTTTTGGTAAGAGTGGAATTTTTAGGACCAATACAAAAAAAGCCATTAGAGTTGGATATTTCAAATCTAAACGAGTTGGCAGAAATACTCCAAGAAGATAAAGAGATGCAGCAGTGGCTTGAAAACTCTGCTGTTGCAGTAAATGATACACTTGTAAGCAGCAGAGACGTTGCGCTAAAAGACGGCGACAGAGTTGCTCTTCTTCCGCCTGTTTGCGGAGGCTGATGTATGCTTTACCTATATGATGGTGCGCTAGATGTGCCAAAAATACTCAAAGAGTGGTATGAGCAAGAAGAGGGGAGCAACTACGGTGCGTACATCCCTTTTGTAGGAACTGTGCGGGACGAGGATAACATTGAGGGGCTTAGCTTTGATATTTATGAGCCGATACTCCGTAGTTGGTTTGAAGCTTGGCAAACAAGAGCAAAAGCCAAGGGTGCTGTTATAAAAATGGCGCACTCCAGAGGCGATGTAATGCTTCATGAATCCTCATATATTGCTGCTGTTTTTTCTCCAAAACGCCGCGTTGCATTGGAGTTTATTGATGAGTTTGTAGAGGATTTTAAAGCCTCTGCTCCAATTTGGAAATATGATTTAAAGAACGGAAAAAGAATCTACGCTCTTGAGCGTTCAACTGCAATAAAAGGGAGCGGTCTTTTAAAATGAGCCTATTATCTTATGAAACAAGCCAAAATATGCTGGATTTGCTACATGTAAATTCTCAAAGAAGCGAAAATGTAGCCCTAAGCTCATCTCTTGGAAGGGTTTTGGCAGAGGATATCGTAGCAGAGTACAGCGACCCGCAGTTTCCAACCGCCTCAATGGACGGATATGCGGTAATGCACTCAGATTTGGATGGCAAAGTCATATCAATAGTTGGGGACAATCCAGCAGGAAGCGATGAGAAAAGAACTCTTAAAAGCGGAGAGTGCATTAAAACTTTTACGGGCTCGATGATGCCTCACGGAGCCGACACGTTAATCCAGATAGAGAATGTTACGGTTGAAGAGGGGAAAATCATTATAAACGAGAGTGTTCCAAAAGGCTCATCTGTCCGTCCTGTTGGAGAGGGTTATAGAGCCGGAGATGTGCTTATCAAAAAAGGTGCAAAAATCGGCTTTGTTGAAATCGGCGTTATGGCCGCACTAAACTGCGTGATGGTGAAAGTTGCAATAAAACCGCGCATTGGAGTTATATCAACAGGAAGCGAGATTTTAGACCTCGGTGTAAACAGTGACAATCCTGCTCAGATAAGAAGCTCAAATAACTACACACTTGCGGCACTTTTTGAGCAAGCAGGAGCGGAAGTTGTGCAGCTTGGAACTGTCGGAGATGATAAGAATTTAATAATGCAAACTTTCGAAAACGCTCTTTCATGCGTTGATATTTTGGTAAGTACTGGAGGTGTCAGTGTCGGTGATTACGATTTTGTCAAAGATATAGTTCCTCGTATCGGGGCAGAGGTTATCTACAAAGGCGTAGCAATAAAACCGGGTAAACATATTTTGGTAGCGCAAAGAGCGGACAGATTTGTTTTAGCACTTCCTGGGTTTGCATATTCATCGACTGTAACGGCAATTCTTTATGTACTGCCTTTGATAGCCAAAATGCTCGGACGTGAGAGCGCATATAAAACAGTGGCGGCAAAGCTCGGCGAAGATTTTACAAAAAGAAGTAAGCTTACAGAGTTTACGGCATGCAACGTAGTTGTTGAAGACGGCGAATATTTTGTAAACTTCAAGGGCAAAAAAGTTGGAAGTTCGGCGATACTTACTAACATGTTAGACTCAAGTGCGCTAATGATTACCGGCGAAGATGACGGAAACCTCTCGGAGGGCACTTTTGTAAATGTTATTCTTTTGGATAATTTTTAGAACAATAAATTATCTGCCTCAAAGAGGCTAGCTTTTCTAAAGAAACTTCGTTTTGTACCATAGCGGTTAGCGAAAACCATATGGGCTTTGCTCATATGGTGGCTAAAATAATCTTGGCTGAAGCTCTTTTAGCTTGTAGCTTTTTCTGTGAATTTCACAATACCCATACTTCTTGATCATTTCTACATGTAAAGCGGTTCCATACCCTTTGTGTTTTTGAAATTGGTACTCGGGATATTTTTTTGCTTGGACAAGAATATCTCTGTCGTGCGTCACTTTTGCTAGTATTGAAGCGGCACTAACCTCTGCAACTTTGCCGTCAGCCTTTACCATTGTTTTAAGTCCGCTAACGCCAAATGCGGAGTTTCCGTCAAACAGGTACTCATTACATGTTAGATTTTTCATAATCTCCACAAGAGCTCTTTTTATGCAGATTGAAACCCCGAAATCATCAATATCTTTTGCTGAAAATTTTACTATATGATAGGCAGAGTCCTTGACTATCAACTCATATAGAGTCTCTCTTTTTTTCTCGGTAAGTTTTTTAGAGTCGTCAAGACCCTCTATATAGCTATTTAAAATACATCCTGCAACAACTAAATCTCCCGCTAGCGGACCGCGCCCCGCCTCATCAATACCGCATAATTTACCATACATACAACACAGCCTTTTATTTATATTTTTTTCAAACCCCTGCAACTAAATTTACAACTTAATCTCCAATAGCCCAAATATCAAACGGAATCATCTCTACACGTGATAGCGGATGGCTCATGCTTCCCTCCGTGCTCATAGTGATTGCCGTCACTTTTTTAATCTGATAAGTAAACAAAAATGCCTCTATGGCTTCCATTTTTTTAAAGAGCGTTCTCTCATCCGCAAAAGGTATCCCTAAAATTACTTCGTCACTTTGCGGCAGATAAAAATCAATCCCGTCATCATAAAAACACTCTCTGTCTGATTTTAAAA
>JAURYA010000066.1 GCA_030654155.1 Sulfurimonas sp.
CATAATAAGCCTGTCCCAAAGCAATTCCTCCATCATTGATAGCCGTTTCTTGTTGAAAGTAGTGTTTGATTTTCTCTTGTTTTAACTCTTGACATGTAAGCTCAAGCAGAGTTTTGTTTTGAAAAACTCCGCCGCTTAAAATTACGTCAAGTTTTTCTCTTTTTGAGATATCTACGATGATTTTTACAAGCGTGTTTATGAACATTGAGTTTAGCTCTTTTTTACCAGGCTCACACTTTAACATGTACTTTATTATTTTTATCTCAATTACTCCCTCATCTATTGCGTAATCAAAATATTTTTCTATGTTCTTGTCATAAAAACTCTCACACAAAAGTCCGCTTTCACCTTCGTAACTTACACTCTGGGCAATACCTGAAAATGAAGCGATTGCATCAAAAAGTCTTCCTACAGAGCTGCTTTTTGGTGCGTTTAGATTTTTTATATAGCTTTGATGCAATATTTTTATTTCATCTTTTGAAAAAGATTTTACAAGGTCTAGTTCAAGTTTTAAAACCTCTTCTAAGCTAAGTTCATCAAAAAGCATACTAAGAGCAACTCGTCTAGGCTCTTTTATGGCTTTTGCTCCGCCTAAGAGTTTGATTTGTTTGAAACTGTATTTGCGTTTGTCTCCTACAAAAATCTCTCCGCCCCAAAGAGTGCCCTCATCTCCGTAACCAGTGCCGTCAAAGCTAAAACCCAAATAATCGCCGCTAAGTCCAAACTCCGCTTTGCATGCGTAGATGTGTGCCAAGTGGTGCTGTACTTCTACAAGCTCTTTGTTCTGTTTTTTCGCCCATTTGGTCGTTTCATAGTCTGGATGTCTGTCATGCACTATGACATCAGGTTCAAAATCGTAAAAGCGTTTAAAAGTCTCGATGGTTCTCTCAAAAAATCCGAAAGCTTCCATAGAGTCCAAATCTCCGATATAGGGCGATATGATTATCTTGTCGTCCATCACAAAAGCTATGGAATTTTTTGCATTTGCTCCGACTGCTAAGATTTTTTTTTCGCTCTTAAAAGGGAGTTTAATTGCCTTTGGGCAAAAGCCCCTTGAGAGTCTGAGTATCTGCGTTTTGCCATCTACTACCTGAATAAGAGAATCGTCAACTCCGTTAATTATCTCTCTGTCAAAATCAAGCGTAAAGTCAATAAAAGGAAGCTTTTTAAAAATGTTTTCTACGCTTATAATGATAGGCTCATCGCCAAGATTTGCGCTTGTAGCAACTATGGGATTTTGCACATGTACAAACAGAAGATGATGAAGAGCGGTGTAAGGCAAAATGCACCCAATTGCGTCAATATTTGGAGCTAAAAGAGATGAAATTTTAACATGTAGATTGCTTTGACATGTAAGCTTTTTTAGTATAACAATTGGTGCTTCTTTTGATGTTAAAAGTTTTTCTTCTTTATCATTTACACATGCAAAGTTTTTAATCTGTTCCATATCTCTGCACATAACTGCAAAAGGTTTCGTAGGTCTATGTTTAAACTCTCTTAACTTTTTTACCGCTTCATCATTGCTTGCATCGCAGACTATATGAAATCCGCCTATCCCTTTTAGCGCTAAAATATTTCCCTCTTCTATAAGAGATGCAACTTTTTGAACAATCTCTTTTTGAGCGATATTTACCTTTTGTTCGCCCCAAAAAAGAGACAATTCTGGTCCGCAGTTGTTGCATGAAATAGGCTGGGCATGGTATCGTCTGTTTAACGGATTTTTATACTCTTCTTTACAGCTTTTGCACATCTTAAACTTCTGCATAGATGTGTTTTTTCTGTCATAAGGAACTGTTTTTATAATGCTATATCTCGGTCCGCAATTTGTGCAGTTTGTGGCAAAATAGTTATGATATTTTTTATTTTTCTCATCTTTTATGTCAGCCAAACACTCATGACATATGGCAGTATCTGGAGGAATAAGAGCAGATTTGTATGAGTTTTTTGAGTTGTCGGAGCTTTGTATAATGTCGAAGCTGTTTTCTTGAAGCGGTTTTATCTCTCTCTTTTGTATGTCGTCTATTCTTGCAAGCGGCGGGAGTTTAGAGTGAAGAGACTCTTCAAAAAGCTCTATATCTTTTTGCTCTCCCTGAATTTCTAACTCTACTCCGTTTATGTCATTTTTGACAAAACCCACAAGAGCAAAACCCAGTGCCAACTTATATATAAAAGGACGAAATCCGACACCTTGGACTTGTCCCTTTATAAGATATTTATACCTTCTCAAAACAATTCATTTCCGCCATATAAAATATTTTTTCCATCTACGGGCAACTCTTTATTGAAGTATAACTTATGATTTACCGAAACTTCTTTGCTAAGTTTACTAAAAAGATGTCTATTCTCCAAAAGTGAACCCGTTACAACAACCGCGTCGCTTTTCATCTCCTCTTTTATCTCATCACAGCTCGTTGAGACAAACTCAACAAAACTCTCTATAACTCCATAACTAAGTGTAAGCTGATCAACTTGAGCAAGTTTAAAACTCATCGCGGTTCTGATTGTCATCAATGGGTCTAAATAAACCTTGTTCTCTATACTTTTTAGTTTATAGTCTATACGAGGTCCTTTTGTTCCTAAAAATGAACTTGCGTTCTCTTCAAGAATTTTTGCAGATGCAGCAAGGTCTTTCTCTTTCGAATAACCTAAAATTATAGAAACTATGCCCCACAGTTTATAAACATTAAAATCTTTTTCATCAAATACTATAGCAGATATTGTTTCAAAATGCTGGGGAAATTTGTTTTTAAAGTTCTCTACCAGCTTATTTCCTGTTTCATTTGTGCTTATAATGGAATCAAGTACATCTTTTATTGAGCTGAAATTAAACGCAAATGAGAGGTACTCAATAGTTCCGAATTTTTTAGAGTAAACTAAAATGTCATTGTGGTACTCTTTGCTGATATTTACGCCTACTACGGTTTTATCAAGCAGAGAATGCTCTTTTATAACCGAGAAGAAAGCCCCGATATGAGGAATCAAAGTTTTATTTTCAAGATTATTGTATGGCAGACCTTTTTCACCTTTTACTATAGCAATATGATTGTCACTTACTACAACCTCGATTGGCTCTGACTCTTTTTTATATTCCACTAAATCAAACTTAACATCAAAAGGAAGCTTCTCTTTTGTTATAAAAATTAAGTTGATTCCGAGTTTGTTAAGCTCGCTGAGTAAAAGATGCAAAACTAAATCATCTGAAAGTTTAAAACGGATAAGCTCATTTGTTATATCTTCAAAATCCATTTTAAATTTAATATTTGTTTTTAATTTTATAAGAGGTTTCTCAATTGCTCCCATTGCTACAATTTCGCTATTTGTAGCGTTTGTGTAGTGTGATACCGTAGATAAAGCATAGCTGATAATATCAAAATCAACACCGTTACACTTTTTGCCTAGCATACCAACGAAATATTTCCCATAAAACGTGTTTACTTCAACTACTAAACCATCGCTTATTGATTTTGCAAGATTTACAAAATTCTCTTTATAACTCTTTTTTTCACCCTCAACTGAGTATCCGCAAACTTCACACTCATGAAAAACATTGTAATAGTTCTCATTTGACTTATCCATAACTTCACCTAAGCACTTAGGGCAAAAAGGGATATCAGGTTTTGACTCCTCGGCTAAAACAAAAGAGCCATCCGTCATCTCATCAACAACTATTACATTTGTTTCATGTAAAAAAATCGAGTGAGGAAGTTCTAGGGATAATTTATTTGCAAAACGCTCTAACTCATCACTATCATCTGATTCAACATACAAAAATAGTTCGTCACCGTTTCTTAGTATTTTTGATTTCAATAAAAACTGTTTCACTGTTCTTATAATTACTTTCTCATAAACCATAGATGAAGACAAATAATTGAATGAAAATTCCAAGATCATAGGGTGCCCTTTAAATATGTATATTTTGAGACTTCTTCCAAGGTTATATTCTTCTTTATTAAAACTTTAACTCCAAAATCTTCTATATATTTTGTGATGACTCGCTCCATGGTTTTACTTGCTTTTACAACTTCTTGCGTCATAGTAAAAGTGCTGTTTTCTCCAATCACGTAAGGAATAACACCCACTATTTTAGTTGGAGGCAAATCACCTAGCATCTCAATCATCTGCAGTGTCTGCAGCATTTCGACCTCATGAGCACTGCCGTTCCATGTAATACACTCCGGCACATCATTGAAATCAAAACTGTATACATCACCTATATTTCCATCTATCACATTTACACAATCAATCAGTAAAACATTGTCATACTCTGTAATAATAGGTATCAGCCTCTGTGCCAATGTACCGCCGTCAAGAACATTTACAACATGTTTACTTGACACAAACTCATACTTTTCATCTATTAAATTTGCCAGATGCGCACCAATGCCTTCATCACCGAATAAAATATTACCGATGCCAAGAACTAAAATTTTCACAAAAAATCCTTATTACGACTAACTAATGGTTTCTTTTCCATCTATATCCGCTAAATATAGAATCAACAGTTCCCTCTTTTCCATATACAGCATTGAAGACTACCATGTAGACATGTCCGACTATAAAAAAGATAACTCCCCACATTAGCAGATGGTGCAACTCTCTTACAGCAGCAAGACCGCCTAGCGTCGCTTCGATAGCTCGCATGCCATCATACAGCATTCCGCCTATTCCAAGATGAAAACTGTGAACATAAAGGATAAGTCCTGTTACAATCAATCCGCTTATTGCAACATAAAAAACTAAATAAGCTAAAAGCTGTATTACATTGTATGCTCCGCTTAATTTTGGATGCTTTGATAAAAGCAGATAATATCCTATCTGACTAAGCCAATTTTTCAGGCTTACAACATCCTTATAAGACTTTATTTCCATTCTGTCTTTTACAGCAAAAAAGAAATAGTATGTTTTTCCTATAAACATAGAAATCATTACAAATCCAAATATTTCATGCAAGCCTCTAAACTCTGCATTTAAAAAGTTTGTCGGCTGGGCATTTACCGCCGGAATAATAAAAGGAACAGAGATATAAAACCCCGTTGCTATTAATATAATTATACTAAGCACCCTAATCCAATGATGCCACCTATAAAACGAAGTAAACTCTAACTCCATCTCTATCTCTTGCCCTGCCTTTTTCGAAGAGTGCTCTTCCAATTTATCAGTAGTCTCCATAACAACTCCTTTTTATATACTGCATCCGCCATAGAGTGGATCTATTTTGTATTCACTTAGTGTCTTGCCCTTTGTGTCCATTACATGAACTGCACATGCTATACACGGATCATAAGAGTGAATAATCCTGATTATCTCAAGCGGCTGTGTCAAGTCTTGTATTTTAAGACCGATTAAATCAGCTTCATAAGGTCCTTTTGCACCTTTGGAGTCCATAGGTCCTGCATTCCAAGTAGACGGTACTACGGCTTGATAGTTTTCAACAACACCGTTTTTAATTCTAATCCAGTGACTAAGCATTCCTCTTGGAACATCGCCTATTCCTCTGCCTTTATACTCTTTATCTTTATCTATAACATAAGTAGCACAAGTTTCCTGATCAACTTTTAGGTTTTCAATAAGATTATTAAAAGCGACAAGTGCATTATCTGCAATAAGTTTCGCCTGTAACATTCGCCCTGCTGTTCTTCCTAGAGTTGAAAAAAGAGCTGCTGCGGGAACACCTGTTTTAGCCAAGAAATCATTTACTACTTTTACTGCTTTTTTGTTTCCTTTTGCATAACTGACCAACATACATGCTAAAGGACCGACTTCCATAGGCTCACCTTTATATCTTGGTGATTTAATCCAGCTGTACTTCTCTTTTTCATTTATCATTTTGGAATTAACCATTTTACCATCAGGTCCGACAGTATCACCATCAACAAAACCGGTATAGTTTGGATTTGTTGTGCCATCATAAGGGTGTTGCGGTGCATCATCTTTATACCAAGAGTGAGTAGCTTCTTCAGTTATCATATCTTCATCAATCTCAAAAACCTTACTAAGGTCTCCGTTCATAATAATTCCGCTTTCAAAAAGATAATCATTTCTGCCAACCATCATGTCTTGATGTGCCATAAAGTTTTTGACACCCATAGGCTTCATAACCGAAGGCTCAGTTTTATACATCTCTGCCGCCATTACAATATCTGCATAGTAAGCATTATTTACAAAGTCGGCAATTGTTTGATATTTAACTAAATATTCACCCATTCTTGCCGGATTTAAAAGATCCATAACGCAAGTAACTCCGCCTACTGCCAAACTTTGAGGATGTGGATTTTTACCGCCGAATATTGCCATCATCTGCGCTACCGTTCTTTGAATTTCAAGTGCCTTTAGGTAGTGTGAAAGTGCAATAAGATTTTGTTCAGGTGTAAATCTAAATGTTTTATGTCCCCAGTATGCATTGGCAAACGGTCCAAGTCCTTGAGGATTTTTAGCAAATTTTGCTACTTTCTCTTTTACTTTTTTTAACTCATTTTCGCCTGTTCCTATAGGATTGTCCGTATATTTAAAAGCTAATTTACTTGCCTTTGCTTCATCCGCAGATAATGCAGAAACAATATCAACCCAGTCAACACCATGCAGATGATAAAAATGAACAACATGGTCGTGTAAAAACAGCGCAGCGTTCATAAGTGTTCTTACCAGTTCTGCATTGTAAGGAATTTTAATACCAAGCGCATCTTCTACAGCCATTGTGCTTTTTAAATAGTGTGAATAGGTACAAACACCGCAAATTCTTTGCATCATAAGCGGTATATTTCTCGGATCACGACCTTTAGCTATTACCTCAAGACCTCTCCATAGAGTTGAAGAGACAAAAGCATCCTGAACAACTCCGTCATCTCCAACTATTACCTCGGCTCTTAAATGTCCTTCTATTCTTGTTATTGGATCTACTATTACTCTTTTTGACATTTTGAACTCCTTATTCTTTTGGTTTTTTAACTAATGATATTGCTGCGTGTGCCGCTATACCTACTGCTGTTACAGTTAGAATTCCAACACCGATTTTATCCGCTGTTGCATCGGAACCGAGTCCTCCAAATACCGTATGATAAAGTCTATCGCCAAGCGGTTCATGAACGATTCCCATTTTATCCCAGAAATCAGGCTCACTGCATCCCATGCAGCCATGTCCGGCTTGAACAGGCCAAGACGTACCTTGATTAAACTTCTGTTTTGAACAGTTGTTAAACGTGTATGGTCCTTTACAGCCTACTTTATAAAGACAGTAACCGTCTTTTGCACCTTCATCACCAAACTGTTCTACAAATTCACCGGCATCAAATCTGCCTCTTCTCTCACATGCATCATGAATTCTAAGTCCATAAGCCCATTTTGGTCTATTGTAGACATCAAGTGCCGGAAGAGTTCCGTATAAAATAAAGTGCAGCAGAGTTCCGACAATATTGCTCTCACTCGGAGGACATCCGGGTACATTTATAACCGGTCTGTCTGTTACATTGCTGAGTGCAGTTGCATTTGTAGGATTTGGATATGCTGCTTGAACACCGCCAAAAGATGAACAAGTTCCAATAGCAAAAATTGCGGCAGCATTTGCAGAAGCTTCTTTAGCACTTTGCTCTCCTGTTTTACCGTGAGCACCAACTGTTAAAAAGTAATCACTTTCTCCGTGCGGAATACCGCCTTCAACCATTAAAATATATCTGCCCTTATATTTTTGTATTGCATGTTCTAGATTTTGCTCAGCTTGCCAACCGGCAGCTGCCATTATTGTTTCATGATACTCTAGTGAAATATAATCAAATATCAGACTGTCTATACTTGGAGTCGCAGATCTTAGTAAAGATTCACTACATCCCGTACATTCAGCCATATGTAACCAAACTAAAGGAAGTCTATCTGCCATTTCAGCTGCCTTAGCAACTAACGGGGTAAAACTTGCCGGTAACGTTAACATAGCTGTCATAGCTCCAGCCCAACCCATAAATTCTCTTCTAGAAAAACCTTTTTCTTCAATTAACTTTGAGATTGATACTTCATCGTCAAGTTTTGGTAAATTCGACAACTCATCCAGCCTAGAAGATAATTTGTTAAACAAATTATTATTCTTCATAATATACTCCCTTAATTTTTAATTACGTTAGAAAATGAACATTCATTCAGTAATGATATACGAAAGAAACTTAAACTAAAGTTAATGTATAATGTATAACTATTATTTATACTTAAATATTATTTATAATAATAAAAGGTGGGATTGTTTTAATTAATGGGTAGTACAGACAGAGCAGACGTCAAATGATTTGAAAACAAGTTCGGCAGTTTTAACATCGCTTAAACCTATCATGGCTTTTTGTGAAACTCCCTGCTTCTCTTTTGTTCCGCCGCTTAAGTTCCATTGTGTAGGGGTAATAATCTCATAATTTTTTATAATTCCGTTTTCTATCTCAACTTTATGAATTAAAGTTCCTCGTGCAGCTTCTACGGCAGAATATCCCCTGGAATTTAGTTGTGATATATCTATAGAAGGTTCAATGTATGACTGTTCACTCAAATCTAAATCTTTAATCAATTTTTTCGAGTGTTCTAAAAGTTGAGATATCTCACAAACTCTTGCCAAGATTCTGCTAAAGATACTGTCGCCATATTTTTTATGGGCATCTGCTATAAGCGGTGTTTTGTTTACCATGGCACGAGCAAGTGGACCTACTTCGTAATATTTATCTTTAAAGCTTACATTTTTAGCGAATGATGAAGGCATTTCAGACTCCTTGACATGTTCTACAGAGATATTATGGCTCACTTTAGTTTTTAACGATTTGCCTTTTTTAAAGTAGCTGTTCTCACCAAAAGATATAAATCTGTCATAGCTTTTTCCGTACTCTAACAATTCTTCTTTTTTTATTTGTCTCAGTATGTCTGGTAAATCTCCCTCATAATCCAAAAGAACATCCGCATCTTTACATGTTAAAAAATTCTCACTCTCCGTTTTTACTAGATTGTCCTCCACAAACTTGATTGTCTGGGCTATATAGTGTTGCAGTTTTATAATATCTATCTCTGTTATTTCACAAACTACTCCGCCGACAATTGCGTAAGAGGTATGCGGATACTGTCCTCCAAAGAGTGCAATTGCTTTGCCCATAAGCTGCGATGGAAATGTAGCTTTTAAGACCTGCTGTTTATGCCCAAAAAGCGGCAGCATTGTGAGATAATACCATTTAAAGTGATTCTGGATAAGCTCGAAATTAAGCGTTAATTCTCTTATAATCTTGGCTTTATTTGAAAGCTCCAGATTATCATAGCAATCCTCTAAGGCTTGTACTGTAGCTATTAAGTGGGCGTGACCGCATATTCCGCAGACTCTCGGATTTATGACAAGTGCGTCAAAAGCATTTTTACCTCTTAAAATATTTTCAATATTTCTTGTTGACATAAACTCTATGTCAACAAAATCAATTTTATTGTCTTTAAAATTAAAGTTGAGTTTCGCTTCGCCCTCTATCTTCTCTATTAATTTAATCATCAATCAACTTCTTTTCTAATCTATCAATTTTAAATGCTTTTGAAATACCTGCGAGAGTAAGATAGACTCTTTTGCCCACACCAACGGGAAGATTTTCAGGTATCGCCATATTTTTTTTCGTGCTAAAGAGATTTTTTCTTGGAAATGTAGGTTCTGTACAACCCATGCACGAGAGTCCTGCTCTGGTTTTTGAGTTTACTTCATTCCATAGTATTTTATTACAGCTTCCGTGCGTAAACGGCGCTTGACAGCCGTGGTCGTAAAACATACATCCTTCAAGTTTGCCAAACTTATGGTTATCCACTTTGTATTCAAAATATTCGTTTCTCGTGCAGCCGTTATGAATGGTATATGCATAAAACTCTTTTGGTCTTAGAAAGTTGTCCAGTTTCAATGCAGCGTTTTTTTTAATGGCGTAAAGAGTGTTTACCAAAACTTCTGGATGAACGGGACATCCTGAAACGGATATAGTTTTATCAATCAAGTCTTGAAATTTTTGTGATGGTTTATCTTGGTCAAAATGCATTCCGGAAGTCTCTTCATAACCGCTCTCTCTAAAAATTCCGCCAAAAGTTGCACATGTTCCGACCGTAACTATTTTTTGGACTATTTTAGAGTACTTCTCGATTATATCTACTACCGACACGTCCGCTCTTTGAAACTCTTTTGAGATTGCACCCTCGATAAGTAAAATATCGCAAGGTATCTCTTTTGAAACGATATCTTCAAGTGTGTAATGAGAATCTATCACCGGATGATAAATAAACTCAAAATCATCTAAAAATTGCTCCATATACGGATAGTTTAAAAATGAGTGAGTATTGCCGTTGCAAGCGATTGCACTAAGCCATAATACTCTCATTTTATTTTTCATAATTATTCTGTGCTCAGTGCTTTATAAATATTAAATGCTATATCATCTACATAATCATTTAAATCTTTTGGTAAAACATTTTCACCTTTTAAAAAGACCATGCCACCAAGATAACCCATAAAAAGACCAAATGCGCTGAAAAAATCCTGCTCTCTAAGATCTTTGCATTTAACACCCTCTTCAAAGTAAATCATTATCTCTGTGACAAACTCGTTAACACAGAGCATTCCTTCGCAGCCATCTTTAAACACTTCACGGTTTGAGAGATATATTCTCAAAAAATAGTCTATCATCTCCGGTTTTAAAGAAGCTGTTTTAAAATATACTTCTATTATTTTTCTTGTTTTTTCTTTAGTAGATATATCTTCTTCGTTAATTTCTCTTAATTTTTTCCCAAGATATACGGAGATGTACTTTATGATTTCTCGTGCAAGAACGTCCTTGGATTTAAAGTAGTTATACATGTTGCCGACACTCATTTTTAGTGAAAGTGCAATATCCGGAATAGTAGTACTATAAAATCCTTTAGAGGCAAATAGTTCTAAAGCTGATTGCATTATCTGCTCTTTTTTTAACTGCTTTTTATCCAACAAAACATTTTCTCCTTAAGTCGTAGCAAAATTATACTGTAAAAATATTTTTTACCCCCATTATTATCTAGCCTAATGTCCCTTTGCATCTTCTATTTTTTTTGTCTCATAATACTTTCTCAGCCATCTGTCAAGCGGACTTATCATTTTATAAATAACAGGAACTACAAGCAGAGTAAGAACCATTGAGCTTAAAAGCCCACCGATAATAGATATTGCCATCGGTGCTTTTGTTTCGCTTCCAAGCCCGCTTCCAAGCGCCAATGGAAGCATTGCAAAGACCATGGCAACAGTCGTCATTAAAATTGGACGAAGTCTTTTTTCTCCGGCTTCTATAAGCGCCTCATCAACTCTCTTGCCGCCATCAACCGCATGATTTGCAAAATCAACAAGCAAGACCGCATTTTTACCGACCATTCCCATAAGCAGCATAAATCCAATCATAACAAAAAGGCTAAATTGCAATCCCGACATGTAGAGTGCGAGCATTACGCCGATTATGCTTAGAGGAAGTGCCACCATGATGATAATAGGCTGGATGAGCGATTCATACAAAATAGCCAAAATAATAAACATTAGAATTACGCTCAAACCTATGGCCGCACCAAAAGCCTGCCCTGTTTTTACCATCTCTTCGGCAAATCCTGTAAATCTGTACTCTACGCCTTTTGGCAAAAGATTGTCAATCTCGGCTTTTGTGTAGTTTACCGCCCCGCCCAAATCGAGCCCAAAAAGGTCGGCAAATATTGTAACCTCTCGCTGTCTGTCAAAGTGATTTATTGCTCCAAGTGTTTGGCTGTCGGTAAAAGTGACTAAACCATCAAGATAAACAAGTCTGCCGTCTTTTGTTCTCACTTGCAACTTTTTAATATCTTCTAAACTAACTCTATTTTCATCGCTAAATCTAAGGGTTATGTTGTACTGTTTTCCGCTCTCTTCAAAATAGGAAACCTCTAAATCACTCGAAAAAGCGATAGATATTGCCTGAGCAATCTCTGAAGCGGATACGCCAAACTGTGAGGCATTTTCTCTTAAAATATTTATATCAATTTGCGGTTTTGGATCATCTAAATCCGTATCAATATCAACAAATCCCTTTTTTTTAGCCAGATACTCAACCAGATTTTTCTTTGCTGCGTTCAAATCTTCAAACGAATCTGATTTTAAAACTATCTGATACGGAACCGACACACCCGTACCTTTTATGTTTGGAATAGCCGAAGCGGTTATGAACATATCTTTTTTATACGGCTCAAGAGCTTGTCTAAAATCTTGAACTATTCGCTCTTGATTTAACTCTCTTTTGGTTTTCTCGACAAGCTTCACATAGATAACTGCTTTATGTTTCTCATGCGTAGCGTTGTATCCGACACTGAGCGTCGTATACTCTACAAATGGACTTTTTCTTACTAAATCTTCGACTATTTTAGATTTTCTAATCATCTCTTGGAGTGAGATGCCGGCATCAGCTTTGATTTTTATCTCAAACTCTGCCTTATCCTCTTTTGGTATAAAATCCATACCTATTTTTGGAAAAAGGCTAAGTGAGGCAAAAAATATTATTAATACCAAGACAAAAGTTATGACTTTAAAATTGAGAACAAACTTAAGTGTTTTTTCATAAATACGCTCTAAAAACTTAAACATCGGCTCAGTTAAATTATAAAATCTGCTCTCGCCTTTATGCAACACCCTTGCACTCAAACTGGGGATAAAACTTAGAGCTATCGTGTAAGAGATAATGATGGCAAAGCCTACCGTCATGGCAAAGCTCTCGAAAAACTTGCCGACTATTCCGCTCATAAACGAAACTGGGATAAAAACAGCCAGAAGCATTGCAGAGATAGCTAAGATAGTAAAAGCCATCTCTTTTGTGCCCTCATACGCCGCCTCATACTTATCCATCCCCTCTTCCATCTTTTTATAGATGTTTTCAATAACGACTATGGCATCATCGATGATAATACCGATAGCCAAAGTAAGCCCGATAAGCGTCATCTTGTTTAACTCAAACCCCATATAGTCCATCAGTGCAAATGTGCCCATAATAGAAGCCGGAATAGAGAGCGCTGAAACAAAGGTGATTGTCAAGTTTCTTAAAAAAACAAAAACTATAATAGTCGCAAGAATGGCGCCGTAAATAAGGTCAAACTCCACATCTTTTAAAGAGTTGATTATAAAAGGAGAGGTGTCATTTAAAACCTTTACCTCAAACCTCTCTCCCGCCATAACTTCAAGCTTTGGAACTACTTTTTTAACGCGCTCTATAATGTCTATGGTGTTAGTTCCTGAAATTTTTTGTACCTCAAGCATAACACCCTCTACGCCGTTGTATGAGGCATAACTTTTGGCATCACTCAAGGAGTCTTCTACTGTTGCAATATCTTTTAATCTTATGTTATCTTTTATCTTTATATTTTTTAGCTCTTCAATGCTTATCGCATCTGCTTTTGTCTTTAGCGTAAGCTCTTTGGTTTTGGTTATAAGTTTTCCGCCGCCGATTTTTACATTCTCTTGCGCTACCGCCGAATTTAGCTCTGCAATCGTAATTGCATATTTATTTAAATCATTTGCATTTGGATATATCTTTATCTCTCTATCTTTGTAGCCCACGATGTTAATAGCCCCGACATCGTTTATCTTTTGGATTGTCGGCTTTACCTTCTCGTCCGCAAAAAGCATAAGGTTTTTTAAACTATCTCCTTTTGCCGTTAAAAATATATTTATAATAGGCGCGCCGCCAATGTCAAGCTTGCTTACAAGCGGAGCCTCTGCGTCATTTGGAAGCCTTATAGCCGAAACCTTATCTCTTACATCGTTTGTTGCCTCATCAATGTCCCGCTCTAAAAAAAACTTAACGGTTACTACGCTTACGCCGTCGCTGCTGCTTGAAATTATGCTATCAATTCCGCCGATTCTCGATATCGCCTCTTCTACCTTGTCGGTAATCTGCGACTCTATCGTACTTGCTTCCGCACCGGCATAATTTGTCTGTATTGTAACTATCGGAAAGTCAACATTAGGAAATAGTGCCGATGGCATGGCTTTGTAACTCATATATCCAAATATTACGAGCGTTAAAACATACATCAAAGTAGCGATTGGTCTTTTGATTGATAATTTATACATGTCGGTTACTTTTTAGAGCTTGTATCTATATAGCCGTCGCCAAAAAGCCCGACTACAAAATCTTTTACCTGCACCTCTGCATTTAATTTTCTACTCTCTAACTTAGCATGCGGATAAACTTTTGTGAGAGTACCCTTATGCTCTTTTTCATCCCCGTCAATTTTATACTTAAATGTTTGTCCTGCTTTGACTTTTTGCCAATATTTTTGGTCAAACTCTAAAACAAGTTTTCTCTCGCTTACACTTTGAAGCTTTAAGATTGTTTTTGGCGACATCTCCGTTACAACATCCCCTACCTCTACATTTTTTTCATATATTATGCCATCAAACGGAGCATAAAGTACGGTTTTGTCATAAAGAGTTTGTTTATAAGAGAGATTTGCTTTAGCATGATCAAGTGCTGTTTTTGCTTTCTCATAAGCAAGAGCGTAAACATCAAACCGTGCTTCATCTACAAGATGCTTAACCTTCTCCTGCCTCTCATAATCTTTTTTTGCATATTTAAAAACAACTTCTGCATTTGCCACGTCCGATTTTGCAATATCAAGAGAAGCTTTTATCTCCTCATTTGCAAGCTCAACAAGCTTTTCGCCTTTTTTTACCGTGCGAGAAACATCTACATGTACTTTTTTGACAATGCCGCCTGCGTCAAATGCCAAATTCGCACTTTTTGAAGCTTCTACGAAAAAATTGGCATAAACATCTTCTGCATTTAGAGTGATGATTGAAAAAATCAATCCTAAAAATATTTTTCTCATTTTATAAAATCCTCTAATTTTTTTCCGCCGTAGTAATAGAACATAGCATAAGCAACTTCCAAATCATTTAGCGACTTCTCATAAAGTGCAGACGCATCTGTTTTTGCACTTAGCGCATCCAGATAGATTACGTAATCAACAATTCCGGCGTTGTACTTCTCATTTACAGTTTTAAATGCGCTTGAAGCCGAAGTCAGAGAGCTCTTTGCACTCTTAATTTTCAGTTTTGAGCTCTCTACTCTTGCAGCTGAAATCCCATGTTGCATCTTCTGCTCTTTTGACATGTACTTTATCTCTTCATTTAACGCTTTGGAGTTTAAAATGAGCGCCTGTTTTGACTCGCTCGTGCTGCCGTAATCAAAAATTCTCATATTCATACTAAGCATCAATACATTTTGTCTATCTATTTTTGCAGGATGATTCGGCGCGATGTCATCATATCCGTAAACAGTATAAGTATCTTCAAGTTTCACATTTGGATAGTATGCACCATCAAGAGCCTCGGCACTGTTTTTTATAGCGCGCTCTTTAAAGGTAAGCGATTTTATATCATCATTCTCTTCAAAATCAGAGAGTTCTGCATCTTTAAAACTAGATTCATCAAAGCTCTCTATCTCTTTGCCGACTTTTAGCTCCAGTGATTTTTTAGCGCTTAACATCTCAAAATTAAGAGACTCTACCTCATAACTGTTTCTGTCATAAGAGGCCTGAAGTCTATCTATATCATCCTGCGTGGCAAGTTTTGCATCATAAAACTGTTTTATTCTTTCAAGCTGCTCTTGTAGAGATTTTCTTGCGTCCTCTTTTGCTCTTAGGCTTGATTCTAAACTTTTGATAGTGTAAAAATCTTGAACTATTTGCAAAGAGAGGCTCTTTTTCATTTGAGCCTCATCATGGGAGCTTGCTCTAAACTCATCTTTTGCTCTCTCAAGCTGTGATGATTTAACGCCGCCGTCATAAACATCCAGCTCTACTTTGGCGTATCCAGCGTAAATATCACTTATCTGAAACGGTGTGACATCGCTTGTATTTTTATATGATGCACCGATATCTATCGTCGGGAAATAGTCGCTCTTTTTTGATTCAATCTCTCTCTCTTTTGCCTCTTTTGAAAACTTGGAAGAGAGGACAAGATTGTTGTTTTGATGCGCAGAGTCCAAAATTGACTTTAAACTCTCTGCAAACATCAGCACCGGTAGCAATAAAAGGAAAAAAAATCTCATTTTATTAAGGCTATTGCATCAATCTCCACTAATGCATTTTTAGGCAACGTTTTTACCGCCACCGTTGAACGGGCAGGCTTGTGAGAACCAAAAGCCTCTGCGTAAATCTCATTCACCGCTGCAAAGTCATCCATCGAAGCCAAAAATATAGTAGTTTTTATCACTCCGCCCATTGAGCTTCCAGCTTCCTCTAGTACAGCTTTTAAGTTTTGTAAAACCTGTTTTGTCTGCAGTGCAATATCACTCTCAAGCATAACGCCCTCAGGTGTAAGAGCAATCTGCCCCGATGTAAAAACCATACCGTTTGCTACTACTGCTTGTGAGTATGGACCTATTGCCGATGGCGCTTTGTTTGTTTGAACGAATTTCATATTCATAAAATCTCCTTTAATATTATTTAGCGGCTTTGACTTCATCTAAAAGCTCATTAAAACCTGCAACACTTCTATAACCGATTGTTGTGTAAATAACCTTACCATCTTTAGTTAAAAAGTAGTGTTTTGGAACAGGTTTTGTCTCAAATTGTTCAGGAATATCATCTATATCTCTTGATAGATAGATGAGTACATAATCTTTTTTCAATCTTTTCATAACATCTTCTTTTGAAAAAACTTCAGCTTCAAGCTTGTCGCAATATTTGCAATACTCCGAACCTATAAAAAGATAAACATCCTTTTTCTCTTTTTTAGCCTGTGCCAATGCTTTTTCGTAGTCACTTGGCCAATCAGCTCCGGCACTAAGCAGCGATATAAAAGCCATTATCAGTATAAAATATCTCATCTCTCTCCTACTTCCACATCTTAATTAAATTTTTAAACACTTCATAAAGTTTTTCAACTTCTTCTATTGACGTTCTCTCATTTGTTGAGTGAATTGTATCGTTTTTTACTCCAAATTCGATAACCGGTATGCCAAGAGGCGCCACAAACCTCGCATCCGAAGTTCCGCCGGCAGTTGAGTGTTTTGGTCTGATTCCTGTCACCTTTTCGATAGAAGCGTCAATATTTCTGACAAGCTTTGTATCGGTGTTTGTTCTAAAAGGGTATGAGCTCTGGCTAAGGCGCAATTCATACTCCAAACCATCAAGATTTTTAGCTACAAATTCGCTAATCTCCTTTTGAGAAGTCAAAGTCGTGTTTCTTACATTAAACATCATGCTTAATTCGCCTGGAGTAACGTTTGTAACCTGCATTCCTGCTCTGATGTCTGTTATAACGAACTTACTAGGAGAGAAAAACTCATCTCCATCATCCAAATCTACTCCCGCCATATTTAAGAGTCTTGGAGCTATAAGATTTATAGGATTTATAGATTTTTCGGGATAAGCTGCGTGCCCCTGCTTTCCTTTTATAGTAATGTAACCGTTAATAGAACCGCGTCTGCCAACCTTTATGGCATCTCCAAAAATCTCTTCGCATGTAGGCTCTGCGACAACAACGGCATCTGGGAGCAGAGAGTTCTTTTGCAGATATTTTAAAACCTCGACTGTTCCGTATGTCGCATCGCCCTCTTCGTCTGATGTAAGCAAAATTGAGAGCGTTCCATCAAATGACTCAGTCTCTTTGAGTGCCTGCACAAATGCAGCAACGCCGCTCTTCATATCTTGGGCTCCGCGGCCATAGATAAAACCGTCTTTTTCGTACGCCTTATATGGGTCGCTATCCCAGTTTTTTCCCGCAGGAACGACATCTACATGTCCTGCAAAACAGAGATGCTCTCCCTCGCCGAATTTCTTGTAAATAAAAAGATTTTTTACATTTTCTACGTCAACGCGCACGGCTTTAAAACCGCTCAAATAGCTCTCTATAAAGTCCAAAAGTCCGCCGTCATCTGGGGTTTCACTTTTAGCCTCTATCATAAATTTAAAAAGTTCAATTATTTTCATCTTTCGCCCATCTTTTCAACTAAACACAAATTATACTATTTTGAGAATAATGTTCACTCCCAATCATCAAGAACAAATCCTTTTAGCTCGTTTATCTCCGGTTCTGTAACTTTTTTCTCTTTTGCTTTGCTTAAGAGCTCTTCAAATTTCAGCTCCAGACCGTTGCTCGTCATAACAAAGCCTTCGACTTTTATTTTTCCCTCATGTATCTCTTTGTGGTGCTCTTTGCAAAGAGGAACAAGGTTGTGTTTTGAGTTTTTATGAAAATGGCCTATAAAACCGTTGCTATCTGAGAGTGATTGGTGATTTATATGGTGGACATCATCAGCCATCGCGCCGCATATTACACACTTTGTCACATAGAGCTCTTTGTTATATTTGCTCGTTTTTTTCTTCACAAGCAGTTCCAGCTCGTCAAAATCCTTTGCCAATCTTTTTCTAATCTTGTTTGCAATATCCAAAAAGTCGCTGTCCATATGAAGAGATTTTGCAAACTCCAAGCCGTAGATGCTGCTTCCGCTCCCGCTTTGAAGCACTCTGTTAAAAAGCAGTTTATCTTGAAGTTCGTCATACTCGACGCTTAAGTGCAAATCAACCACATTTTTCAGAGCTCTTATCTCTCTCATTGTAGAGAGCTGATGAAGATGTGTTGCAAAGAGAAAAATTGAGCGCAGTTTTGAGAGCTTTATGATGGCGCTTGAGACTATCGCCACTCCCGAGAGCGTCTCTGTTCCGTGGCTAATCTCATCTCCTAGTATAAGTGAGCGAAGCGTTGCGCGGTTAAAAATATTTTTAAGTTCAAGCATCTCAACCGCAAACGTAGAGAGCCCTTTTGCAAGGTTGTCCCTTGAGACTATTCTTGTAAAAAGAGAGTCAAAAAGAGAAAATTTCATAGCAGAAGCAGTTACAAAAAAACCTGCTTGAGCCATAAGCACGCTAAGTCCTATGCTCTTCATAAGAGAAGATTTACCGCTGGAGTTTATCCCATAGAGCAGAACTCCGTTTATTTCATGTCCGTCATGAACAGCCACGTCAAGCATAACGGTTTTTGGATGCGGCAAGTCAACATAAGCGCGGTTTCCCATAACAATATCGTTTGGAACGTAGATGCCGCTTCGCTCCTGAATCTCGATGAGCGGATGGCGGAGCTGCATTATCTGGATAAAATTTTCATCATCTTTTACGTCAACTATCATCGGTCTTGTATGTTTGTACATGTCGGCAACTTTGGATGAGCTTACACCTACGTCCAAATCTGCCACGTAGCCTATTATACGGTCAAAGAGGAGCGAATATCTCTTCTCATAAACTGCTTGAAGCTGTATGTATCTCTCTTTTGCCAAAGAGACAATCTTGCGGCGGTTTTTCATAATAATGTCTGATAAACTATCCGTAAAATCAGATGTTATTTTTACGCTGTTTGTAAGTTTTTTAACACTAAATTTTTTGAAATCCTCATCTTTATAAAACTCTCCTTCAATCATTGAAAATCTGTTTTTGCTCAATGATATGTAATAGCCCTCTTTTTCCAAAAGACCAAGAGTTACCAAGGAGTTGGCACTGTTCGCATTTGAAGCTTCCAGCAAAAGTTCGATTTTTGCCATAATATCATCAAAGGCTATGAGCATAGTTCTGTTCTCTTTAACCAGCGTGTCAATTGCCTCATCAACACCGCTCATTAAAAAGTTTTCATCAACGCTGGCATTTGTAAAACGGCGGGAGACATCTAAATCTATGCTCTTTGAGATATCTCTTAAAAACTCATCTACTTCGCTCTCATGAAAAGAAATTTTTTGTATCTTATGCTTTTTTGTATACCCGATTAACTCTTTTACATTTAGCATTGACTCATATATGTGATTCATCTCAAAAGGGTGAAGTCTGCCCAAATATAGCCTGCGGGCAAGTCTCTCTAAATCATAAATCCCGCGCATAACCTCGTCCAAATATCTAGTATGCGATGAAACTTTTTCTATAAGGTTATAGCGACGATAGAGCTCCTCTTTTTCCATAATCGGGTTTAAGAGCCTCTCTTTTAAAAGTCTGCGTCCGATTGCCGTTGCACTTTTATCTAAAAGCTTTAAAAGAGTAAATTCGTTTCTGTCTTTTGATATTACGCCCATCTGCTCCAGTGCGCTGTTTCCGAGGTACATAAAACGGCGATTGTCTATTATTTTTGGGTAATCAAGCTTTTGAACTATGTGGATATCATGTTCAACGACAAAATGGATAAGAATCGCCAACGACTCCGTTATCATCGGACTTCTCTCCAAATCCAGATGTTCTATACAAGAGAGTAGTGACTGAATCTGATAAACCTCGCGAAAGAGTTCGTTTTGAAACTCAATGCGGGGTCTTTGGTTGTTCACGCTGTAGTGGTAATGCTCAGGAATCTCAAGATACCCCATCACATGGCGCTGGTCATCAATGCCGTCTAAAAATGTGACGACAACCTCTGATGTGCGATATACATTTAGGAGATTAAAGAGCTCATCAAGTGCATAAGATGGGTCTTCGCTTGTTCCGTGGCTCTCATAAAGCCAAGTTTTACCGGTTGTCACGTCAATAGCGCTGTAACCGACTATATAAACATCTCTGTGCTTATCTACCAAGATGGAAACAATATAGTTGTCATCATTATCTACTATATGGTCAAAATTTGTCCCTGGAGAGACAATCTGGGAGATATAACGGCTGATTTTTGGAGGATTGCCCTTCTGTTTTACGACAATAACGGTATATTTTTGTTCTGCAATAATACGGCTTAAATATCTATCAAACGAAACGGCCGGAACACCTGCTAAAAGCGGATTTTTATCGCTATTTTCTATGATGTTTTTATTTTTTTTGGTGAGCTGGATGTTTAAAAGTTCGGCTATCTCTTTAGCTTTACCGACTTGTTCTTCATCGTTGTTTACTTCATAAACCTCAAAAAATGTGCCTATCTCCATAAAGATAACTGTATCACGTCCGTATTTGTCTTCAAAATATCTCTGCAAATCAAAATATGTTTGAGTTAATAATTTATCTTTATTGTTTAAAATAGAGTCTACATCTGATGCGAACATGAATCACTTTTATGTTGTTTTTTAAAGCTAGGATTATATCACAAAGAGTGTTTAACAAAAACGTTACAATAGTTAATTTTTAACATAAAAATTTGATTATATAAATAGTCATTATATTGACATTAACTGTAAATTTTTACTATAATCACAAAATAACAAAATTTAATAGCTGGGTTCTTTTATGAAGTTCAAAATTGTTTTAGCATTATCTATCTCAACAGCTCTCTTTTCTCAGGACATTAAAACTACTATAAGTGAAGTTTTATCAACAAATCCGATTGTTTTAGAGAGGCTTAAAAACTACAACGCCACAAAAGAGGATATTACAACTGCCCAAGCCGGCTACTATCCAAAACTTGATCTCTCAATCGGGGTCGGCAAAGAAGATGGAGAGAAACCGCTCAATCAAGAGTTTGATTATAGTGTTTATCAAAATTCACTAACGCTTACTCAAAATTTATTTAAAGGTTTTGAGACAACCTCAAGAGTAAAAGAACAAGAAAACAGAACCATCGCTTCTGCCTATAGTTATATTGAAAAAGTAAACGATACTTCTTTTAAGATGGTGAATGCATATATTCAAGTTATGAAAAACAGAGAACTCCTTACTATTCAAAAGGAGAATGTTGAAATAAATACAGAGATATTTAAAAAAGTACAAAAACTTTATGACGCTGGACTTACAACTCTCTCAGAGGTTAACAAAATAGAGTCTTCGCTCTCTCTTGCAAAAAGCAACTATGTTGTTCAAGAAAACACGCTTTTAGATGTAACATATAATTTGCAAAAAGTACTTGGAAGACAAGTTGAACCTCAATCCATGAATAAGCCTACTCTCAATGTAGCACTGCCTGCAGATATAGAAGAAGCAACGCAATTTGCAATGCAAAACAATCCATCTCTGCTTGTGGGCAAATACAATATTAAACTGGCACAAGCAGTATATCAGGAAAAAAAATCACCTTTTTACCCATCTATTGATCTTGAAATATCTCAAGCTATGAACAAAAATTTGAGTGGTATCGAAGGCAAGTACGAAAATCTTAGAGCGATGGCATATCTTAAATACAACCTTTTTAATGGCTTTGCCGATGAAGCTGGATTGCAAAAAAGCGTAAGCTCCATTTATCAAGAAATAGAAACCAAAAATAGATTGGGACGCGAAGTTACCGAGGGATTAAATCTGTCATGGGTTGCAAATGAGAAACTGACAACTCAGCTTGAACACCTAAATGAATATAAAAAATTCTCACTTCAAACTCTGACACTCTACTCAAAAGAGTATGATTTGGGTCGTCGCTCACTTTTAGATCTTCTCTCTGCTCAAAATGATTTCATAGCTGCAAAAGCTCAAATTATAACTACAGAGTACAATATGCTTTTTGCAAAATACAGAATTTTAGATGCGATGGGAACGCTTGTTTCGACAGTTCTCGGCGAGACTAATATTTTATACTCAAACGTTGGATTAAATGGAAGAGCTCCTAAAAATAATGATACACTACCGATTTCTTATGATGAATAGCTAAACGAATAAAATAAGATTTAAAAGGTGTTAAATGCTTTTAACAAGCACTGAAAATTTAAAAATGGATGCCTTGCTTGACTGTTTGGTACTCTTTACAAAACTTTACCATAAGCCGTTTTCAGCAGAAGCGCTGACTGCCGGATTGCCGATAGAACCCGGAACTGACGCGCCTGAACTCTTCTCGATAGATAATGCAAAAGGTCTATTTTCCCGTGCGGCTGAGAAGGCTGGACTTAAATCTTCGCTTATCAAAAGACCGCTATCTCAAATTTCACCGTTGCAGCTCCCTATGATTATTTTGCTCTCTAACCAAGGTGCTTGTATCTTAGACAGTTTTAGCAAAGACACCAAGATGGCAAAAATCGTTATGCCGGCAGAAGAAGCAGTTGAGCAGTGGGTTGAAGTTGATGTTTTAAGAGATGAGTATATCGGTTTTGGGTTTATGATAAAAAAAGCTTTTGAGTACAGTGATAAAAACTCAAGAACGCTTCATCTGGACCAGAAACATTGGTTTTGGAGCACCATAAAACTCTCCTTGCCGATATACAAAGATGTTTTATACGCCTCTTTGCTTATAAATCTTTTTGTACTTGCTTCTCCTCTCTTTACCATGAATGTTTATGACAGAGTAGTTCCCAATAATGCGATTGAGACTCTGTGGGTATTTGCTATCGGAGTAAGTATTGTTTACCTAATCGACACATTTTTAAAATTTACCAGAACTTATCTGCTTGAGTCTGCCGCAAAAAAGAGTGATGTAATTATGTCATCTATTATTTTTGAAAAAGTATTAGATCTTAAAATGGCGCATCATCCCGCTTCAGTCGGCTCATTTGCAAGCAATATAAAAGATTTTGACAGCATTAGAAGCTTTTTAACAAATGCCACAATGGCGGCCGTAATTGACCTTCCATTTACAATAATTTTTCTGTTTGTAATAGGATATATTGGCGGTTGGATTGTCCTAATCCCGATTGTTACAATGTTCTTTATAATAACTTATGCATTTTTGATAAAAAAACCTCTTCAAGAGAGCATAGAGAGTACACATGAAGCAAGTGCAAAAAAAAGCTCTATCCTTATCGAGTCTCTAAACAATATTGAAACATTAAAGACATTAGGCGCGGTAAATCAGGCTCAATGGAACTGGGAAGAGGCAACCGGAGAGATAGCCGCAAGAAGTTTAAAATCCCGTCTTCTATCGGCTTCCATACCGACAGTAACCCAGTTTTTTATCCAGCTAAACACCGTAATGATAATTGTTGCGGGCGTCTATTTAATTAAAGAGTTTGAGCTATCAATGGGTGGACTAATCGCTATTGTAATTTTAACGTCTAGGACACTTGCTCCCATGGGTCAAGTTGCCGCACTTCTGACAAACTACGAAGATACAAAAACATCTTACGAAACATTGAATGAGATTATTTCTCAGCCAAGCGAGCGTCCTGTTGGCAAAAAATTCCTGCAAAAACCGAATTTTAGCGGAAATATAGAGTTTGTAGATGTTACATTTTCTTACCCAAACAGCGATGTTCCTGCTCTTAAAAACGTCTCTTTTACTATAAAACCGGGAGAACATGTAGCCATTATCGGTCGGATAGGTTCTGGCAAAAGCACAATTCAAAAACTAATCTTAGGTCTTTACGAGCCTGATTCCGGACAGATTCTTATTGATGGAATAGATATCAAACAGATAGACCCGTCTGATTTGAGAAAAAATATTGGCTACGTCTCTCAAGATATAATGTTATTTCGCGGAACCGTAAAAGACAATATAACATTTTGTGCATCGCATGCAAGTGACGCCTCTATGATACGAGCAGCAGATATAAGCACGACGGCTGATTTTATAAAGAAACATCCAAAAGGGTATGAAATGCCTATCGGAGAGCGGGGTCAAGGGCTCTCTGGAGGACAAAGACAAAGCATAGGAATAGCTCGCGCTTTTTTACTGGAATCCCCGATTATGCTGCTTGATGAACCGAGCAATGCTATGGATCAGATGACGGAAGCTAAACTTCTTGAGAACATGTCAAAGGCTTTAAAGGGAAGAACTTCACTTATCGTAACCCAAAAAATGACCCTTTTAAAAATTGTCGAGAGAGTAATTGTCATAAACGAGGGAAGAGTTTTTATAGATGCTCCTAAAGAAGAAGCTCTCGCAAAACTGCAAACCAAACAAGACGGGCAAGGAAGCAATATTGAAAAATAATAATAAGCCTGTGGAATACACAAAAAACGATTATAGCTTTATGAACAGCCTTAGCGCTGCTGTTTTGGAACAAACACCCTCCAGAATGAGCAGAGTTGTAAAAATATGGCTTTTTACTGTTGCGGCTTTTATAATCTGGGCATCTTTGGCAAAGGTTGATGAGATAACAAGAGGGGATGGCGATGTTATTCCTTATGGGCAGAACCAAATAATTCAAAATCTAGAGGGCGGTATAGTTGAATCCATCTTAGTTGAAGAGGGGCAGATTGTCAAAGAGGGAGAGGTGATTTTAAAAATCAATAATGCAAAATCAACATCCACTTCCCGCACAAATGAGATGACATACTATGAGCTTGAAGCAAAGAGATTAAGACTGTATGCTCAGGCAAATCAACTGCCTTTTAAATTACCTGAAGCAACAGATGAAGAGCTTAGAAATCAGATAAATCTGGCAGAAAATTTATACAACTCCAATAAAATAGAGTTTAATGCCAAAGACAGCTCATTTGTAAATCAAATAGAGCAAAAAGAGCAGGCATACAAAGAGGCAACCGCAAAAGTACACTCTCTACAAAAATCTTTAGAATTTGTAACTCAAGAGATTGCAATGACTGCTCCTTTGGTTAAAGAGGGCGTTAAATCAAGGGTTGATTTTTTAAAGCTTCAGAGAGAAGCCAGCACCATTGAGAATGATATAGAAGCAGCAAAGTTATCTCTGCCTAGATTAAAATCAGCTATTGAAGAGTTTAAAAATAAAAGAGAAGAATCAAAACAACTTTTTATAAATACCGCCAAAAAAGAGTTAAATGAGGTAATCGCTGAAATTTCTAGGCTAAAAACTCAACAAGTTGCATATAGCGACCAAGTAGATAGAACAATGGTTAAGTCGCCCGTAGAGGGAATTGTTCAAAAGCTATTTGTAAATACCGTTGGCGGTGTTATTAAACCGGGAGCTGATTTAGTAGAGATAGTTCCGACAAATAAAAAACTCTTCCTAGAGGTTAAAATAAAGCCAAGCGACATCGCTTTCATACATCCGGGTGCAAAAGCAAATGTAAAAGTTTCTGCCTATGATTTTGCTATTCATGGCGGACTTGTAGGTAAAGTTGTAAATATATCGCCCGATACCATCACTGATAACAAAGAAAACACTTTTTATATAATACATGTAATAACTGATAAAAATTATTTGGGTTCAGAAACTCGTCCGCTTAAAATTATCCCAGGGATGACTGTTAATGTGGATATAGTTACTGGGGAAAAAACTGTTATGGGATATATTTTAAAACCTATACTTAAATCTAAACAATATGTATTTTCGGAAAAATAGATGAGAACTATTTTTTTTAGCTCAAATATAACTATTATTGACGAATGGAAAAAGAGAGATGCAATTGGACAAAGCAGTACATGCTACGATGTAAATTCGCTAACCAATGAACTAAAAAAAAGTGCTCAATCAGTTGTAATAGCTGATTATGACAGCATTGCTTCTGATGTAAACACTCTGATTGCTTCAGGCTCGATTCCAGACAAGTTAATAGTTTTAGAGAAAGAGCCTTCTGTTGTTAGTGGAAAAATATTAATTATGCGCGGGGTAAAAGCGTACGGAAACTCAAGAATGCTTAATAACCATTTCACCCAAATGATTGAAACGGTTACTGAAGGAAATATCTGGACATACCCGGAGCTTACGGCACTGCTTGCCAAAACAGCTAAAAAAGCGCCACTCAATGAAGAGTCTAAAAAACTCATAGAGGATAGATTGTCTGAAAAAGAGCAAGCAGTGAGTTATCTTATACTTGAGGGATTTACAAACGATGCGATAGCCTCTTCACTAAATATTACTACAAGAACAGTAAAAGCACATGTAAGTTCAATTTTTCATAAACTGCATGTAAACGATAGGGTGTCACTGATATTGCTTCTTAAATAAAAACAGCACATAAAAAATCTATGTGCTGTTTTTGATTTACTTAAGAGTACTTAACTTCTATATCATCTTGGATTTGAAGCTTAACTGTCGGGTCGATAGTTGATGTGTATTCATTGAACCCTGCCTGACTTTGAGCAGCTGATGCACTCCAATTGTCTGTTGTTTTTAAAGAAACGCTATCTTCTGCATCTCCTGTAACATATAAAATATTATCCTCATCTGTAATACTCATAACATCATTTAGCGATAAACTTATGTCTTGTGCACCGTTACCTAAATTTATCTCTTCTATATTTTTAATAAGATTATCATTTAGTGCGCTAAAGTCTATCGATGTCTCAACTAGCAATGTATCATAACCGACCCCACCGTCAACTAATGTGTCTGTAATATCTAAAACTAAAGCATCATTACCTGCTGCTCCGTTAAGAGTATCATTTCCGCCACCACCACTGATGTAATCGTTACCGTCTCCTCCACTTAAAACTGAACCAGCAGTTCCACCGATGATTGAATATGAAGTACTATCTCCATCTGTAATTCCAACCGTCATTGTCGGCACAAATGTATCTTCAACTGGTGTAGAAGTTATCAAATAAATTTTATCGACAAAAGTACTACTCGTAGCCGAGTTCAAAAGAGTCGAATAAGCACTCAAATCATACTCTCCATTGATAGCTGTAATCTCATCATAACTTCCGTCACTAAGAACAACGCTGATAACAGATCCGCTTGGGAAATCACTTAATTTTAAAGAACTAAATGTTTCAGGATTTCCTATAATATCTTGAATTTTGGCGTATATATCGATTGGGTAGGTGTAGTTTGTTGAACCGTCAGAATTTGGATTTATTGAAACATATTCAATTTGGAAGCCATTGTTAGTCTGACTTGATGAATATATTTCCGTACTATCTTGAGCAATTGATAAATTTTTCATATCAGTATTGATTGAGAAAGAAACATTTGCACTGGTGTTTCCACCTTGGTTAAATAAATCACCATCAAGAGATGTAATAATTTTTGCATTTGTAATTGTACTTAGAGTAGTACTGCCAGGAATAGATATATTCCAACTTCCTCCACTTCCTACCGTTGCTCCAATAGTATGTGCTCCTGTAGAATCACTATAAAGTAGTTCAACTTTCATATGGGTACTATCAAAAGTTCCGCCTGTTGATGTAACTGTTCCGGATATAGAATTTGTAATATTTTCAATATCAAGTTCTGTAGTAATTTTAACAGTATCATCCGCAGCATTTTTAAGCTTTAATGACATTGATTGCATTCCGGCAGGAAATGTAAAATCAATTGACTCATTACCGGCAATACGAGACCCGCCATCGCTTTGTGATCCACCTACTCCTAACAAAAGACCATTACTATAACTAAATGTAGTAGAAGTTGAAATAGTAATTCCATTGCTAAAAGCATAACTTGAGAGACCATTAAGCGAAGTGATAGTGCTAAAATCAAGTAGTAATGGTTGATTATCACCGATTTGAATATTAATGTCACTACTTTCTACAATAGCATCTGCTACAGGTGTTACATCAATCACTGCCGTACCATTAACTGTCGTTGTGCCATCATTGACCGTAAACGATAATAAAATATCATTACCACTATAATTATGAACCGGCACAAAAGTAAATGTACCATCACTATTGGCAACGACAGACCCTTTTTCAGAATCTACTGTTACTCCGGTAATAACTAAAGTATCACCGTCGATATCCGTACTAAGCGCCAATAACTGTGCTTGTGTTATCGTCACAGAGGTATCTTCCAAAGTACTGCCAATATCTACATTGCTGATCGTCGGTGCATCATTTACTCCGGTGATATTGATGCGAATAACATGACTGTCACTTCCATCCGCTGTAGTAACGATAAACGTATCCACGTGTACTTCGTCTTGTGCCAATGATTGTAAGTTATCATTGTTTACATTGTACGTCCATGCTCCATCCGTGCCAATTGTCAAACTTCCAAGAGCATTTCCACTGGCAATTGCCGTTGTTTGGAAAGCGCCAATCATACCATCTGCCAATGTGTTCGTCAAATTCCCGCTCGCGGTAAGGATACCTTGAGCTTGATCCTCTATAAATGAATGCGTATCCGTAGAGTATGTTGATACGGTTATAACTGAGCCATTAAGATTGATATCTAAATTTGCACTCGATGTGTCTCCGTCACTGTCAGAAATCTGATATATAAATGTTTCAGTCAAAATTTGTGTCGTATCCACAGCTGGAGTGTAACTGACTTTAGAAAGATAATTATGATCAAATAAACCATGAGATTCAATAACCAAATATTTAAAATCTGCAGATTCTATCTGAATTGATTGATCATTCGTCCCAAAAAATGAGAAAAAGTTGCTTGTAGATCCTCCACTTACTAAATTTCCATCACTATCAAAAGTAGACCATTCGACTGTTGGAAATAATGAGAATAATGCAGTATCGTTAAATTGCAGTGCGACATCTGCTATATTGGTCTCAAATTCCAGTACAAGTGCATCATTGCCATCAATGCTATTATTGTAAATAAAACCACTATCTTTAACGCCGATTCCTCGACTGTTTTCTGATACTTGATTCGTATGTGCAGCCAAACTAGCAATATTTAGTTTTCCTGATGTCGTATAGTTATCATCTGCTCCAAATAAACTATCCCCTTGATAGCCGTACAAATTAATACCTTCCCATTGCGCTACTGTACTACCGCCTGTAACGAGTGAATCTGAACCGGTATAAGTGTAAGTGTAATCTCCATTCGTCTTAAAGGTAATATCACCATATTCGGCATTAAGAGTTAAATTACCATTCACATCAAAATTAGTGTGCGCCACACCGTTATAAGTTACACCCGTAAGAGTTGAATCCTCATCACCGGCGGTGTCTATTTTACCTTGATAAGAATCAGTAATTACATTTCCTGAAGTGGTATCAGGGGTATTACCACTTGATATTATTACTCTATCATTATTGTTATAGGCGACAGGAGCTTCGTTAACATTACTGACATTAATTGTTAGTGGTGCGCTGTTATCCGGTGTGCTACCAATCGTTATATCATCGACGGTAACATTGACATCAAGCACTTTGTTTGCACTTTCGTAATCTAGTACTGTTCCCGCTCTGAGGAAGAGCTCGTTGCCCACAATCTCAAACATCGCCGCATCATCTCCAGTAAGGGCCAAGATGTTGGTACCCAGTCCATCATCCATAATCGTAATATCCGCTACTTTTGTACGCTCAGAATAAGTACCCTCTGAAAGAGTTATTATTGTATTACTAAGAACCACGGTCGGTGCATCATTCGTTAAATCAGTAGTAATAGTACCTGTGCCATTAGCAGAGCTTGTACCATCAGTAACGGTAAGCTCTACATTTGGAAGTGTATTGCCTGCATCTAAGAATGTTTTACCTGCTAATGTAAGGATAACG
>JAURYA010000069.1 GCA_030654155.1 Sulfurimonas sp.
GGAAGCCTCAAAAGATTACAAAAGAGGTCAAGCAGTTAGTAGAATCACTATTTGGCAATTAATCGGCATTTTATTTATAGAGGATAAATCTAGAAACCGACGGCTGTAACAATACTATAGGGTAAATCATTTGATTGTTGACGTTTTCAATATTATATTCCCTTTTTGTTCCGCTTATAATATATGAAAAATAGTCTATCCCAACAGTTGTTGTATAGTTAATCCACTCATAAACTATATCGTTACCCAAAAGAGAGTTTGTTTCAATAAGTTCGTCATTATTCTGAGTAATTGAATTTGCAATTATCATGTTTTTTCTATCTTGATATTGAGTCATAGAGAGCAGCAGCGGATTGTAGTTTGTTTGTGTAGAGAGCACATTTGTAGCATTTGTATTATACAGTGTAAGTTGAGACATTATCATTCCGCTCTTAACGATAGGAGTATTTACAAAAAATGAACCTCCTGAAATCCTTTTATTATCTTTAAGCTGATCTTCTAAGCTGGTTATCTGCTGAGGGATGGAAAACTTTACTACATTGTTTCTAGTTGTAGCGTTATCTTGTTTAAATTTATACTCTTGATAGTTAGATAGCTGCTCGCCAATTTCAGATTTGTCGTAAAATATCACAAGCGGCGACACGGATTCCTTTAAAAGCAAATCACTCTGTGCACGATAGTCTATCCCGCCATAGTAGAGGTATTTTGATGTTGTTTGTGTATCTTTTTTATTGATTGTAGGAAAATATATATTTATTTGGGGATTGATTTTTGAAACTATTTTTTCGCCGGATTGCGTAAGCGGAGCAATAATGTAAGAGAAACCATCCGCTTGAATCTTCTTTAGCGTTTTTAAAATCTCATCATAGCTCTCATCTTCTATTTTATAACTCTTTAATTCAAATGGGCGGTTTTTTGACATCAAATATGCGAATGATGCATTTGTTGTAGAAGTTGCGTATCTGCCTATTTTACTATATGGAATAAGTAGGGCGATGCGGAGTTTACTGTCTGAGGCAGCAGGTTTGGCTTCCAAGGCTGATGGGTACTCCACATTTGTGCTTTCCGGTAGGGTAGGGTCTAGATTTTGCACATCTGTTTTTGGAAGCGGAACATTTGATGTCAAAGAACTTTCACAAAACAGAGCAATCGGCAGCAGCAGTGTAAAAATATATAGTCTTATCATATACAGCCCTTTATGGTTTTTAGGTCATTAAATGCAATTTTTTTGTCATCCGGATTTCTAAGTAGATGGTTTGGATGAAAAATTGGAATTAATTTATAATTTTTAAAGTCTATAACATGTCCTCTTACACTTTGAAAATTATCCTCTTCTGATGTAACTTTAGCATAAGCATCTTTACCTAAAGTTATGACAACTTTTGGTTTTACAAATTCTATTTGTGAAAATAAATAATCCTTGCATGAATCCCACTCGGAAGCAGAGGGCATATTTGAGTTTAACGGTTTGCATTTTACTACATGTGTAAAGTATAAATCTTTTGTTTTTAAACCTAAAACATTTTCTATCATGTTTGTTAAAATTTCACCGCTTCTGCCACAGTAGTAAGAGTTTGTGCTGTCTTCGCTTAAGGAAACAGTATAATCGATTATCATTATATCGGCATTTGGATTTCCGTACCCGCTCATGCTTTGTGTTCTTGATTTGCTAAGGTCGCATAAGTGACATGTAGATATATTTTTTGCCAATTCATCAATATTGCGAGGCTTTTCGTTTGAGCTTTTTTGATTTACAGAAAATGAATCGCTATATTCAAAACCAAGAGCTTTTAACCGATATAAATTTTGTAAAAGAAGTAAGTTTTGAAAAGACTTCAACGTCAACCTTTTTTGCAATTAAATATTGATGGGAGTATATTTAAAGTGTGGTTGATATTGGCTTAAAGTTTTGCAGTAGATTTGCAATAAAACAAGGAAAAATAGCACCTCTATAAATCTGTTTTCTTAGTTGTTTTGCAGTTATTTTGCACAAAAGTGGTACAAAAACGGTACAGTAAATTTTTGACTGTTACATCTTTTATGCACCTTTGAATTTATTCATTCATCTTATGTTTATATCATCAACTGAAAAGGCAATATCTACTTTTTGTGTGGTTGTCCTTGTTTTTTTACAAATAGTTGTATAATTTAATTTTTTGAAAAAAGACTTTAACAAAATTAATTTGTTTCTTTAAGCTTTGGGTTGTAAAAACTACTTTTTAGCAGCTTTTCATACTGCCTATTTTAACTCCGCCGTTGACATATCAAGCCAATAGATATAAAAAAATGGCACGACATCCTTATAGCTAGAGGATTAAAGAGGCAGACAATATCAACTGCACGAGTTCTTTTAAAAGAAGCGTTTAACATCGCCATAATGAGTGAATTTGTAGAGACCAATCCAGTAATGATGGTTCAGATTCCAAGTATGAAAAAAGTAAGGAAAAAACAGAAGCCTTTTACTTTGGATGAGATTGATTTAATCCTAGATAATTGTCCAAATCAGCATTTAAAAAACTTTCTAGGCATATCTTTTTTTACAGGGATGAGGTCGGGTGAAGTTTTAGCACTGGAATGGGAAGATATTGATTTTGAAACAGATACGATATCAATATCAAAAACCATTGCATAGGGCATAATAAATACGCCAAAAACTTATTCAAGTCATAGGGACATTGAAATGTTGCCAAGAGCTAGATATTTTTTTAAAAATCAACAGCTCCAAACTGGTATGCAAAACAGTTATCTGTTTCTCAATACAAAAAACACTTATTATGGAACTAGTTTAGCTTTGTATAAAAACTATAAAAGTGTTTTAATGAAGCTAAATATTGAAGCAAAAACATTGCACAATACTAGACATACTTTTGCAAGCATGATGTTAAATAATGGAATAGACCCAATGTGGGTATCAAATACTTTAGGTCACGAAAACCTAGATATTACCCTCAGAGTTTATGCACATTTTATGCCTAAAAAAGAAAAAATGGTTATAGGCTTTTTAGAAAAGCGGTACAAAAACGGTACAAGCCACATCTAACCTCCATATATAGGAACCATATATTTAAAGTGTGGTTAAAATTTACTTTATATTTTTTGGCTAGAATTAGATAAAGTATTTTTGGAGAACAATTTGAGTATAGAAAACAGTGTGTTAGAAATAAACAGTTTTACATTAACATCCTCAAGAGATGTACGAGAAATACTCTCAAGTACCCAAAATATAGATAAAGAGAATATTTTAATTCACATAGTATCTTTTATACACAACACTGTTTTGGTTCAAACTCTAAAAAACGAGTTAAGCAGTATATTTCCTCAGGCAAAAATTATTTTACTCAAACATAGTGATAAAACTAAAACCGAATTAACGATATATTCCACAAACAAAGAGATTAATAAAGAAAATCTAGAAAATGAAATACTTCAAGAACTATCTGCACAAACTACACAAAAAGAGACAGCCATAGGAGATTATAGAAATAAACTCTTTAGCAGATACTTTACAGACCATTTGACAAACCTTCCAAATATGTATAAACTCAGAAGTGATTTGGATGATTACAAAAACTTTGCATTAGTTGTATTTAACATAGACAATTTTCAAACAATTAACAATTTTTATGGTTATATGGTTGGAGACTATGTAATTGAAAAAGTTGGAAAATATCTTCATGAAAAACTGCCTGAACATTATATTTATAAACTTTCAGGCGATGAATTTGCCTTTATTCTAGATGAGGAGATAGGTTTTTATGAGCTTAAAAATTATCTGGATACTCTTTACAAAAAGATAAGAAATATTGTTATTGAGTATCAAAATATCAATATATATGTAGATTTTACATTGGCTTCATCTACAAACAGAGATAATAAAAACATATTTTCAAATGTTTCTATGGCACTAAAATATGCAAAAGAGATTGGTGCAAAATTTTGGATATATGAAGACAGGATGAATTTTGAAAATGAGTATGAGAGAAATCTAAAACTCTCGGCTATTGTTAGAAATGCTGTTGAAAGTTTAAAAATTATGCCATACTTTCAAGCTATCGTTGACTCAAAAACATCAAAGATAAAGAAATATGAGTGTTTGGCAAGGTTGATAGATAAAAATGGAAAAATACTATCCCCAACCCTATTTATACCGGTTGCAAAAAAGATAAAAGTTTATAAGATAGTAACAAAAACAATAATCGATAAGTCTTTTGAAGCATTTGAAGACAATGAGTTTGAATTTAGTATAAATCTATCCATTGATGATATTATGAGCAGTGAAATTTTTAACTTTATAATAGATAAATTAAAAAATTCAAAAGCATCAAAAAGAGTTATTTTTGAACTGCTTGAATCTGATGCGATTGAAGATTCTAAAAAAGTTGACCGCTTCATCTCTGAAGTAAAGAGATATGGGGCAAAAATAGCGATAGATGATTTTGGCAGCGGATATTCAAATTTTGGATATTTGACTAAAATGAATGTTGACTATATAAAGATTGATGGCTCTTTGGTTCAAAATATTGATGTTGATAAAAATGCACTTTTAGTTGTCGAAACCATCGTTGAATTTGCAAAAAAATTGGGTATTAAGACAATAGCAGAGTATGTCCACTCAAGTATGATAATGGATATTGTAAGAGATTTGGGAGTTGATTACTCTCAAGGATTTTATATAGACGAACCATCTATAAATTTATCAAAAAATTAATTTTTTGTAATAAAACAAGGAAAATAGTGACAAAAAAAATATTAGCAATTCTCTCAGGCATTGCCGCGGTAGCTCTGTTTTGGTATCTCGTTGGGGCGGTTTTTGTTTTAAAAGACAACAAAAACTCTTTTTCAAAACTAGAGTGTGTCTCTTATGCGCCGTTTTCAAAAGATCAATCACCGTTTATGTTTAGTGATGGAATGGTGATTTCAGAGGATTTAGTAAGAGAAGATTTAACTTTGCTTGCAAAATATACTGACTGCATTAGAACTTACTCAACAGTCGGGCTGGAGATGATTCCTCGTATTGCCAGAGAGAATGGCTTAAAAATGCTCATGGGCGCATGGGTTAGCAGTGATAAAATCTCAACACAAAAAGAGATAAACACTCTTATAAAACTGGTAAATGAAAATCAAGACATAGTAAAGGCGGTTATTGTCGGAAATGAAGTTCTGCTTCGTGGTGATGTTTCAGAGACAGTGCTGGTAAATTATATCAAACAGGTAAAAGAAGCTCTCCCAAATACCGAGGTTACTTACGCCGATGTCTGGGAATTTTGGGTTAAGCATCCACAAATACGAGAAGTTACGGATTTTGTTACGATTCATATATTGCCTTATTGGGAAGATGACCCGATGAACATAGACCAATCCATCGGTCACTTGGCAGACGTAAGAGGCGAGGTTGAAGCTATTTTAAAAGATAAAAATATCTTAATAGGCGAGACAGGCTGGCCGTCAGAGGGCAGGGCTAGAGAAGATGCAATCCCGAGTAAAATAAATCAGGCTGTTTTTGTCAGAGAGTTTGTAAAGCTGGCTGAGAGAGAGGGATGGAACTACAATATCATAGAGGCGTTTGATCAGCCTTGGAAAAGGGTGAGTGAGGGAGCCGTAGGCGGTTTTTGGGGACTTTTTGATAAAGACAGGGCAGATAAAAATGTCTTTAGCGGAGATGTTTCAAATTTTCCAAACTATAAAATGTTGGCGCTTGGCTCGATTTTTCTTGTTTTATCATTCTCTTTTTTACTAAGAGGTTTAACTGTTGGCAATAAAGAAATATTATATTTTGGTGCAATTAACGCTGTTTTTGCTATTTTATTTATGCTTCAGATAGAGCAATACAGCATTACACTCAGAACAAGTGCAGAATTTTTATGGGCTGCCGGAGTTGTAATCACACATCTCTTTATATACTATTTTTTACTCTATCACATAGCACATGGCAAAAAACCTCAAATCATAAAATTAGAGAAAATTTTAAATCAAAGAACACTCTTTTATATCTCTTTTATATTTGTTCTTATTTCAAGTATTGCGCTTGCGTACGAAGGAAGATATAGAAACTTTGAGATATATATATTTATCATTTCTATTGTCTCGTATCTGTGGCTTTTTAGAGGAGAGTTTGAGAGTATGGCTTTTGGCAGATTTGAAAAAGCATCTTTTTTGATTCTTCTATTAACGTCAATTACTATTTTTATGAATGAAACATATCTAAATCTCTTTTCAAACGTATGGATTTTGATCTCACTTGGATTTGCCTATATCTTGTATAGCGGCAGCAAAAAGTTAGCATACAGCGAGCTTATAAAATTTGCGCTCTATATTGTGGCATTCTTTGCGATTTTAACTTATTTAAAATACAATTATTTGGCAAATGGTGATTTTGCGGCTGAGTGCAATGCTTCTGCCGACTCTTTACTTTGTAGTATAAGAGCTTCACTGGCGCTATTTCTACATCTTGGAAAGTTGGGGATTGTGGCACTGATTATGGCAGTAATCGCGTTTTTTGCAAATAATAAATATTTATCTTTATTGTCGCTCTTTGTTAGCATAGGAGCCGTTTTGCTGTTTAACGCATCTCTTGGTGCTATAGCATTCGTTTTATCAATGCATGTTGTTTTACTAAGTTCAAAAAGTAAAGCAAATATCTAGCTCATGTAAATTTTTTTGTACTAAACGATTTTTTCACACTCAAAATACTAAACTTCTTTAAAAGCTAAAGGAGTTTATATGCGTTCTCTATCATGTCCTATCTCTTCAAGTATCATTAACAATTCCGAGTTTAAAGTTGTGGGTTTGGTTTATATCTTTTTGCTATTTGGTTATCTTTTTAGCGGGTATCTTGTTTTAGTAGGGTATGTGTTAGTTGATATTCTTATTCGATTAAGTCCATTAAGCAAATCGCCTGTACTTTTTTTCTCGGCTGTTATCGTAAAAGTTGCAAAATTGAAGTATAGCCCTAGAAATGAGGCTCCAAAGAGATTTGCGCTTATGCTTGGAAGTATAATGCTGCTATCTATCATGTTAGCGCATCTCTACTCCTTTGATGTTTTAGCTTTTGTAATTACTTTAAATTTAGTTCTATTGAAGTTATTAGATGTTGTTCTGGATTATTGTGTGGGGTGCAAACTCTATAGTTTTTTGATGTTATTAAAATAAGGAAAAAAATATGAATAAGTTACTGTTAATTCTTTTATCTTCGGCTGTTATAGCTTTTGCTGCAGATGAAAATGTAAATGTAAATAAGTGTGATACTGCTTGCAATGGCAAGATGATGCAAGGCGGTGCAGGTCAAAAAATGGAAAAAGTAAATCAAATGCCTGAAGAGATGAAGTTAAAACTCAATTTTGACGCATTGGTTAATCTGCCTATTTTAGCAAGAACATTTATTAAAAACAGTGAAGATGAGAAGTTGGCTTTGACAAAAGAGCAGAAGATTGCTATTCAAAAATATAAACTAGAGACTATGGACAGTATATCGCCTGTTATGAAGAGTTCGCATGAGCTTTCACAAAAGCTGAAAAATGGTGTCTTAAATGGCGATATGAGCGAGGAAGAGGCTCTTAAGATATCACGTGAGATTGCTAAGCAAAAAGAGAGTGTTTTGGCTATGAAGATTAACTGTATCTTGTTTTTTAGAAAAACTTTGTCTAAAGAGCAATTTGCAAGATTGCTTGAGCTTGATAAAAATATGCTCTACTTGAACAGTCCGTATAACTACTAAAACCTGATTTCAACTCTCACTCCTCCTCTTTTTTTTGAAGTAATTAAGAGTGAGAGATTGTATTTTTTTGCAATTTTATTTACGATATCAAGCCAAATATCTAAATCTATACATCTTCTAGTTGTTTTCAATATTATCACCTAATGATTAAAAAATCTTATTTTTTATAATAAAAATCAATAGCACAGTGATATTGTATTGTATTGTGTTTTATGGTATATTTAACAAGTTTAAATTACAAAAAAATATTAGTTTTTAAAATATATATTTCTTTTAGTATGATAGAATAAAGAAAAATGAAAAAAGAGGTAATTGACAGATGTTTAATAATATGTCTATTAGATTGAAAATGGCACTTATGGTTATAGTGCCTGTATTTGTGATTTTTATCACATTGGGTATGAGCAGTTATGATAATTATAAGGCAGTGCAAAACTTAAAAAGCATAAGCTTAATGATCTCCTATGCTACAAAAGCAAGTGAATTAGTACATAATCTTCAAAAAGAGAGAGGATCTTCAGCAGGATTTATAAGTTCAAAAGGTGCAAAATTCTCAACAGAACTTCAAACAATAAGACAAGCTACTGATAAAGCCTTGGCGGATGTTACAAAAAATTATAAAGAAGAGTTACATGTGGATGCTCTCTCAAAAGATTTGCAGGCAAAGATTGCAAAAGCATTTGAGAGTTTATCAAAAATTCAAACAATTAGAAGCGAAGTCGACTCTCTAGGCGTCGCGGTGGGTGTTCCGGTTAGCTATTATACAAGCCTAAATAATGATTTTATAGTATCTATAGAAGAGATGGTAAAGATGAGTTCAAATGCAGAGATGAATAATCTTATCAATGCTTTTGTGAATTTTTTATCTGCTAAAGAGAGATCGGGAATTGAGAGAGCGGTTCTTTCATCAACTTTTTCTCAAGATACTTTTGCTCCTGGATTTTATGAAAAATTTATAGGACTTCTTAACGGTCAGGAAATTTTTACAAATAAGTTTTTATTTTTAGCGCCTGTTGAGATTAAAAATTTTTATGAAGAGAGTATGAAGTCAAACGATGTGACTGAAGTCGATAGAATGAGAAAAATTGCTCTTGATCATCCAAACGGCGGATTCGAAATAGATGCGACCTACTGGTTTGCTACGATAACTAAGAAAATAAACTTGCTCAAAAATGTTGAAGATGCCATAGCTAAAAAAATAGAGCAACAAGTTTTGGAGTTAAAAAACATGGCATTTAACGCCATGATTATTGGGTTGGCGATAAATGTCATCGTAATACTATTTATTTTTATTTTCAGTTTTTACATATCTAACGGGCTTACAAAAAGGGTAAATAGATTTAAAGATGAGATTGATGATATCGTCTCTTCAAAAGATTTTTCTAAAAAAATTACTTCTTGCGCAACTGATGAGATAGGTTTCATACAGCAATCGGCAAATCACCTCTCAAGCGTTGCTCATAGAGCATTAGAGGAAGCAAAAGAGAGTTTAGAGAGATCAGATAAGCACTTTTTAGAGAGTCAAAAACAGATAGAAGCAAATATGCTTACACTTTCGTTAACGGCGCTTTTAAATGAGGGGGCATCAAGCGGTGTAGGAAGTGTTCAGGCAGGTTTGATACAAAATATGGAATCTCTTAAAAATATAAACGAAAAAAATGCTAAAACAGAAGCTATCGTAGAAGAGGTAAAAAGTTCTACTCATGAGATGGAAGAGTCTTTAAATAGTATTTCACTCAAAATGCATGAAAGCAGAGACAATTCTAATCAATTAAGCAACAGTGTTAATGAGATTACAAATGTTATATCACTCATAAAAGATATAAGTGATCAGACAAATCTGCTAGCGCTTAATGCTGCTATCGAAGCTGCAAGAGCAGGTGAGCACGGTAGAGGGTTTGCGGTTGTTGCCGACGAAGTTAGAAAACTTGCAGAGAGAACACAAAGAGCGACAAGTGAAGTTGAAGTAAATATAAATCTATTAAAACAAAACAGTTCGTCTATGCAGGAATTTTCCGAACATATGGATAGAGAGGTTTCCTCATCTTTAGAAAAACTTGAAGTGTTTAATGATAGTTTACACGCCTTGGTAGATGGTGCAAAGGATATCCAACTCTCAAACAGGATGATTTCAAACGAGCTTTTCATAACTCTTGCAAAACTAGATCATATAGCATTTAAACTCAGCGGATATAGCGCCGTGTTTAAAGATGACCATAACTTTAAATTTTCAGATCACACTAGTTGTAGATTCGGTAAATGGTATCTTGGTGATGCGAAAGCGTCGTTTGGAGAAACTGCTTCATATAGCAAAATTGACCCTATTCATAAAACGGTACATGATAAAGTTAGAACGATTCCTGATTATATTGAAAATAATGCAATTAAAAATTCAGATAACATTATTAAAGCATTTACTGACGCAGAGAACGCTTCAAAAGAACTCTTTATTACTTTAGACAGTATGGGGAATGAGATAAAATAGATTGCTTCGCCGTAAGCTTCTCGCAATGACCGTCACTGCGAGGCTTTCAAAAGCCGCGGCAGTCTAAAATATATTTATTTAGAGAGGTTAATTACTTAGTTATTTCTACAACTACCGGAGTTGATTCCCACACACCATGCTTTGTACAATATGCTTGAGCAGTAAGTTTTAGCTTACTTCCAGTAGGAATTATGTTAAAAGTGACGGTTGCATGAGCTTTTATATTTCCAAGAGCTCCAGGAACAAAGTCAGCTCTAGCTAAAAGAGTTTCGCCATTATAAAGCGCCATGTTAGCTATATAGTGGTCAAAATCATCCGGATGAGTATACTCGTTACCCATTTTTACAGTCACGCTAAACATTTCGCCTTCTTTTGCGTTATCTGCACAGTGAATAAACGGTGAGTGACGGTCTATATAATCTTTTTTACTTTCTCTTTCTACGGTGTCTATATCTACATAACGATTGATTGTCGGCATATTAATTCCTTTATTTTTTTGTTTGTGCGGTATTGTAACCCAATATCATTTACAAAAAATATTAATCAGAGTTTATTTGTCTTATTTAAGAAATGTTTAAATATACCAATTATTAATACTTATGTAACACTTCTTTTATAAACTTAGTAAATTTTTTTAAGGAATAAACAATATGAAAATAAAATATTCACTTGTAGCACTACTGGCAATTTCGTCACTTAATGCACAAGACATAAGTTTAGATGCCATAAGCATAACGGCAACAAAAATATCAACAGCAACAAAAGATATATCTCAATCAATTGCTGTTGTTAATGAAAAGACTATGGAAGATAAAAACATATTAAATGTTCAAGAAGCTATAGAAAACATACCAGGTGTAAATGCTGAATCATCAACTAATTCTCCAAGTCCAAGGCTTATCATCAGGGGAGCAGGGCTTAAAGCAAAATATGGTGTCAGAGAAGTAATGGTTATGAAAGATGGTGTTCCTCTAACAGATCCGGACTCATTTACAAGATTTGACTTTATAGACATGCAAGATGTGTCTAGCATAGAGGTTCAAAAAGGGCCAGGCTCTATAAATGCTGCCAATGCAACAGGCGGTGTTATTCAGCTAGTTACCAAGTCTGTATTTGAAGAAGATAAAAACAGAATAAAAATTGGAGTTGGTGATGATGGACAGAGAAACCTCAATCTAAAAGTTAGAGGTGCCCTTGGTGAAAATGATTTTACTTCAGTTACATTTAGTACAAGGAAGATAGATAATGAGTGGAGAGAAAATAACGATTTTGATGCTACTCAACTTAGTCTAAAGTATGGTCACCTTTTTGAAGATGAATCTTCGGTGGAAGCAGAGCTCTCTTATACTGAATCAAATATGAACATACCAACATCAATGACTGCCAGCGAGTTTGCAACTTTTGAGAGTACAGGCGAACAGCACAACACAAGCGCGCAATTTCAGAATACTTCAAGAGACTCAAAAATATTTGCTCTTAATGTGAAATATGAAAAAGATGTTGGAGACATAACATACAAACCAAGATTTTATTTTAACACATGGGATCATTTTCATCCGGTTACAGGGATAATTAACGATGCCACAGACAACAGTGTATATGGAACTGATTTAGAGCTAAACTATAATCATGAACTGCTTGGTAATAAAGCTTCTCTCGTAGCCGGTGTTACTGTGAAAACGGATATTACTAAAGATGCTAAAAAATATAAATATGCAGATTATATATCAGCAGCTGGAGCAATAGTAAAAACTTTATCAGATGCCAAAGGTGATTTGGCTCAAACTGAAGATAGTACAACTACTCTTTATGGTGCTTATTTTATGGAGACATTTTCACCTACAAAAGATTTAACCTTTGACATTAGTTCAAGAGTTGATAAACTCAGTTTTGATATTAGCGGTAACGAAATTACAACATATAGTTATGGTGCTAAAAGATATATTGCCGGTGCAGGTCTTTATTCGATTGACAAGTCATATACACTCTTTTCTGCAAAGTTTGGAACAGTATATAGGCTAACCGATACAACTAACATGTACATCTCCATAGCGACGGCAAACCAAGCTCCCGCAACAAGTGAACTGGGAGACAATAGTGCTCTAAAAAAGTCAACAAGTTATAACTATGAAATTGGTCTTAAAAATAGAGCCCAAAATATCTCTTACGATTTAGCTATTTATCAGAATGATGTAGATGATGAAATAATTCAAATATTGGATGCTTTCGGTGAAACGGTGTATGAAAATGCAGGAAAAACTAAAAAAAGAGGCTTGGAATTTAACACTGTATATAAATTAACAGATAATTTGGACTTAGGAGGCAGCTATGCTTATAGTGATTTTAAGTTTGTAACATTTGAGGAAAAAGTTGGTTTTGGAGGCGGTGCGCATTGGGATGATAGAGCTGGAAACTATTTGCCATATATTCCTGAACACCAATACTCAATTTTTGCTGCTTTTAACATGGAAAATGGATTTAAATCTAGAATCACTACAAAGAGTTGGGGCAGTTACTACATGGACAATGCAAATAGTCAAAAATATGATGGGTATAAATTTGTTACAGACTTGATGGTTGGTTATGAGCACAATGTACATAATATTCAACTAAATATTAAAAATATAACAAACAAATACTATGCAATGGAAGCTTTAAAAGATGTTAATGGTGTTGCGTCATATAAGGCAGCAGCACCAATGAGTGCTATGCTTACTTACAGTTATAAATTTTAGGAAATATCATGGTTGATTATCAAAAAAGAGATAAAAACGACATTTTTAACATTCCAGTTTTAGGCTTTTTATTTAAAAATCAAATATTTATAACGGGGCTTAGAGTAGCAATATTAGCTCTTTTTATCTACGCTATAGTCTTTGGAATAATCTACCCTACAAAAGAGGAAAATATTTTTACAACTGCAATATTCTGGTCACTCTTTTGGCCGCTGTTTGTAGTTGTGACACTATCAACATTTGGTAGAGTTTTTTGCGGAATCTGTCCTCATGGTTTTATGGGAAAATATATCACAAAATTTGGTCTCAAAAAAAAGATGCCAAAAGCACTTGCAAATCCTTTCATTGGTGTTTTTCTGCTTGTTATCGGTTTTTGGCTTGTTTACTACATATATCCTGAAGCTTATAAAACTCCACTGGCTTCATCAATTTTCTTTATTGTTCTTACAGCAGTCTCAGTAGTCTTTTTTTATATCTATAAAGACATGAGTTACTGTAAGTCAATATGTCCTATAGGAACCATGATGAGAGGATTTGGAAAAATATCTTTTACAACACTTGGCACTTATGAGGAGACATGCAAGAGCTGCAGTACATTTGAGTGTGCTGATGCATGTTCGTATAACCTAAAGCCTTTTACTTTTGATAACAGGAGCAATATGACAGACTGTACTCTTTGTATGGATTGTAGTGATGCCTGTGAAGCAGTAAGTTTTAAATTGGTTAAACCATCTCAGTCACTGTTTAAAAAATTTCAAACCCATAAATCTGAGGTATGGGCATATATTTTAATAACTGCAGCGATTGTTATAACTATGTCTTTTCATCATGCTCTTGGTCGTGTGGCTATTGCAGATGAGTATTTTTGGTCAAAATTTGGTATGTTTTTACAAGAAAAAATCGGCATAGCAGGACTTGACTATATTGGAATAAGTGCACTGTTTTCTGCGATGATAATAACGATATCTTTAGTATATAGCGGTATGTATGTGGCTTCAAGAGTTTTGAAGGAGGATTTCAAAAAAGTTTTTTATACTTTAGGTTATGCCTTTGCACCTCTTTTTATCATCGGCGGTCTTTCTCATACTTATGAGTTTTTCTTTGTACATCACTATAGCGATATCGCCAATGGGTTTATGCAGGGTTTTGGCATGAGCGGAGAAGTTCAAGCACTAGCTAGTAAAAAAGACGGATGGCTTGGAATCTTCTCTTTTATAAACTATATTGCCGTTATATGGGCACTTGTAATCATGGCCAAACGAATAAACTTTTTTAAAGCTTCAAAGCTGGCAAAAACTGTAGCATTTACTTTTGCTTCGAGTTTAATAATCTTTTTCCTGTTTTTAAATGTTTATAAAGTTTATGCTTTTAAAACATATGGTTCAAAAAAATCTGGACATCAGCACTGCAGTGCTGAGCAAAAGCACTCTTTAACCAAAAAATAGATAAAATCGCGACAATAATATTTAAATAAAGAGTTTATGACATGTTAAAATCACTATTAATTGAGATAGGCGTAGAGGAACTTCCGGCGGTTCCGCTTTTAAAAGAGTTAAAAAACATTGAAAAAAAGTATGCCGATATTTTGGAGAAAAACTCTCTTTTAGGCGAATTTGAATTTTACTATACTCCACGTCGTCTCGTAATCTGGCATAGAGAGTTTAAAACTATGCAAGATGATAGTGTGGAGGAGTTCCTCGGAGCTCCAATCAGCGTTGCTTTTAAAGATGGCGAGCCTACCGCTGCTGCTCACGGTTTTGCAAAGAAATGCGGTGTTGGCATTGATGAAATCTCCAAAACTATGAAAGACTCCAAAGAGGTTCTCTACTATAAAAAAGATTTAAAGGGCAGGGAGTCAGTTTTGCTTCTGCCATCAATCATAGATGAGTGGATAAAATCTTTAGAGTTTGGAAAATCCATGAGATGGGGAAGCCTAAGTGAGAGCTTTATCCGTCCAATCCGCTGGGTAAACGTGCTTTTTGGCGATGAGCTGGTGGAGCTGGAACTCTTTGGCGTAAAATCCGCAAAGAGAACTTTTGTACACCGTATCAGCAATTTTGAGGCTTTGGATATTAGCGGAGCAAAAGAGTATTTTGAAGCTCTAAAAGATGGCGGTGTGACGCTGTTTCCTGAGCTTAGACGTGATACTATTTTAGACAACTTCGTATCTTTGGAAAAAGCAAATGGAGTTAAAATAGAGATTGATGCAGATTTGCTGGATGAAGTTGTTGCAATTACGGAACATCCGACAGCGATAATGGGCTCGTTTGATGAAGCGTTTTTAACACTTCCTCCTGAAGTTATTATTACTTCTATGAAAGAGCACCAGAGATATTTTCCTGTTTTTAAAGATGGCAAGCTGATAAACAGATTTGTTGTAGTCTCAAATGCGTTCACGGATGATTTTTCAAAAGTAATCGAGGGAAATGAGAGAGTTCTGCGCCCTCGTTTGGCTGACGCGCTTTTCTTCTACAACAATGACCTTAAAAAGGGACTGAGCATAAGCGGACTTGAAAAAGTTGTCTTTATGAAGGGGCTTGGGAGTGTTGCCGACAAGATAGAACGAGAGAGAAAAATAGCAAATACTCTTTTTGACATGTACAATCCAAAAGACTCAAGCAAAGAGCTCTTAAATCGTGCCGTAACTCTCGCAAAAGCCGACTTGATGAGCGAGATGGTTTACGAGTTTACGGAGCTTCAAGGTCTTATGGGGTGCTATTATGCAAAAGCGCTAGGAGAGAGCGATGAAGTTGCAGAGGCTATAAAAGAGCAGTATCTGCCTGATGGCGAGGATAGCGCGCTTCCCTCAACTCCAATGAGCGCAATTGTTGCTATGAGTTTAAAACTTGACACGCTCTTGGGGCTATTTAGTATAAATCAGATACCGACCGGCTCTCGCGACCCTTTTGCACTGCGTCGTGCTGTAAATGGTCTTATAAGAATTACAAAAGAGCATAACTTAGAGTTTGATATAGTAAAAACTCTAACGCTTCTAAGCAAAGATTATGCAGCTTTTGACATGTCAAAACTCGAAGCGTTCTTTTTGGAGAGACTAAGACAATATTTCAAGGTAAATCCCTCTATCGTTGAGGCTGTTCTTGCTTCTGGCGAGAGAGAGCTGCTTAAAATCTCCAAGAAGATAGAAGCCCTGGAGACGATGGCAAACAGCGAAGGTTTTGGCGAATCATTTTCAACATTTAAAAGAGTTGCAAATATTACTAAAGATATAGACATGTCAAATGAGTTTAGTGTTGATACTGGGTTATTTCAAGAGAGAGCTGAAGAGGTTCTCTTTGGCAGATACAGCGAAGTTAGCAGAGTTAAATATGAGTCGTACGAAGAGGAGCTTGACGCACTTTTCAATCTTAAGCCGGAGCTTGACAAGTTTTTTGATGACGTAATGGTAAACGCAGAGGATGAAGCTGTAAAAAACAACAGAAAAGCACTTGTATCTTCTATCTATAAAAGTATTTTAAAAATCGCAGATATCAAAGAGATAAGTATCTAAGTAGCCTCTTCTATAAGCACTTTTTTTGATGTAAGTGCTTTGATGAGAGAGTTTTTTATTGAGTGGTATGAGGCTTTGTTTTGAGTCAAAATTTTCTCATCCCTTTTCTCTTGTCTTTTAAGAGAGTCTATCTCTCTTCTTATGTTATTGTATTTGATAAGTTGAGTTTTGTTGAGCATTTTAGAAGTGAGTCTATTTTTTTCATCTTTTTGAAGCTGAATATCATGCTTTATTTTTTGAATATCAGCTCTTAAAACATCTTTTTGTGAATCTTGCTTTGATGAGTCCAGCGTGTCTGAATATATATTTAATCTTTTTGTTGCATAAACCAAACTTTGAAATATTTTCTCTATCTTTTGGCTAATATCACTGTTGTACTCGACTGGCGAGAGGCCATAAATATAGTAATTGACAATATCTTCTTTCAATATATCTATCTTATTTTTTATCTCTTCGAGTGATATTTCTGCTTTTATATAAATTTTAACTATAGACATCATTGAAGCAACATTCCACTTTTGACCATTTGGCGCTTCTATTTCCGGAACTCTATATTTTTGCCCACTTAAAACTACAATATTTAGGGAGTAATATTTTAAAAAATCTATTATATATTTGTTTGATGAGCTCATTTCTGAGAGTATTAAGTTTGCAATATGTCCAAATACCTCTTTAAAATGAATTCTAAATATATAACCGGAAAATCCCTTAAAAAAATCATCATTTTCATCAAACGAGATTTTTAATTGTTCGGTAATAATAGATTGAATAAAGGCAAAGGCATACTTTTCATAAGTTATATTGCTGATTTTTTTGTCAAGCATATATGTGTCAACGAACTGTTCCGAGACAAAATAGAAAAAGTTTTTGTTCTCATCTTTTAGAAAAAAATCATTGTAGAATGATTTAAGTTCCTCCTCGTCAAGCCCATTATATCTATTTGCTATTGTATTTTTCTCTTCTTCTGAGACCTCGCGTATATTGCTGTTATCAAACAATTTTATAAATATTTGATTGTTTTTGATAATGATTATGTCACTTTTATGAAGGTCAAATGCCTCCCTGATTGCATATTTTAAAAGCTCTTTTTTATTTATCTCTTCATTTGTTATTTTATTTACAAAATGGCTAAGTTTGAGCGTTAACTCTCTTTGTAAACATATTAAATCCTCTTTGTTATTGTAGTCATACTGAATAAACGCTTCATTCTCCTCTATAATGTCTATAATTGCGTCAAGATTTACGCTATCTTTTGGTTCTATTTTATATGGAAGAATTTTAATGTGAAGCTGAGTTTGAGACATTTTAAATAAAATATAGCCGACATGCTCAAAGTGCTCTTTAAAAGCTTGCTTTATTTTTCCCTGAGTTTCAGTATCTAAAAGAGAGAGCTCTTCAAAGTGCTCATTTAGGTATGAGAAAAAGTTTTGATTATGCTCAGGAGTCCATTTAAAATCTATCGATGGAGTTTCAATAATTGTTTTTAAATAAATTTTTAATTTTGACAATAGCATTTTATAGTAGCGACCTATATAATTTTAAATTTTTAAATACATGTAGCATTACTTTCCTAACAGTATAAATAAGCCAGCAGAGGAGGTACAATCTTGGTGCAGTAGTTAAATAGTTGCAATTCGACCATCTTACAACCGTAAGATTCGTAACTTTCCGTCCTTACCTCGCGATAAGTTTGGCTATATACTTAATAAAACCTATTTTACTATATGATTTTTAAAAAAAGCTAAAATTAACTATTTATATCGTTTTTTGTCGAAATCCTTTTTATGATGTCTTTATAATTGTCGGAGGAAATGTTGAAAAAGCTCTTTTAAATGCATTTGCTCTTACATCTTTAAATTTCCCGCCTGCAATCGGCGGTAGAAAATATGCAAGTTCCTGACTCTCTTTGGCATCATAGTTGTTGTCATGCATAAATGCTATTGTCTTGCCGAGTTTTGCTACCTGTGCGGAGATATTTCTAGCATAAGCGATAATGCTTTTGTGATGTCTGTCAAACTTATTTCCTGAGCCAAAAAATACAAACTTGCCGCTTAGACGGATATTTAAGTAGTCTTGATAGTTTAGCTGTTTGTCAAATCTTGTGAGTTGATTGCTTGCGTATTTGTCCAAATCAGCATCAAACTCTTCCAAAACAGCCGTCGGCTCTATGTTTGGTCTGTTTAGGCTAAAGAGGTATTTTATCTCTATAAGTTTTCCTCTGTAGTTTTCATTTTTTATTGCAGAAGCAAAAAGGGTGCAGTTGCCATCAAAATTTATTTCACAAAACTTGCCGTCAAATTCGTAACCCTGAGCCGCAAGTTTAGTGTTTGTGTTGTAACCGATTGGTGCGATGGCAGGATTGTATAAAAATATGGTTCCTATAACGGTCTTGCGTCTTTTTTCCAGCATCTCTTCGAGCTGTTCTAAACTTATGACTTCATCGCCCTCAGCTATATAAATATACTGTTCTGCTACATACTCTATATCTAAACTTGTTGAAAATTTTCCAAATGCCTGCAAATTAAATCCTCTAATATTTATTGCAATTATACTATAATTCATCACTTAGGGGAAAACATTGGAATTTGGATTTTTTTTAAAGAAGTTTGTTACTTTTTTTATTGAGCCGAGGAGACTCTCTTTACAAATAGCATACTTGGTGGCGAAGCCTTTGTTCTTGTAACTTCTGCAACTCATATGCCTCGCTCTATGAAACTCTTTAGATCTCTTGGATTAAATCCAATCGCAGCGCCGACAGCCTTTTATAAAAAAGAGTTTAGCGGCTATCTGAGGGAGCCTGATATCGACTCGTTAGAAAATTCCAATATGGCAATACATGAGTATATTGGTATTTTGTGGAGTATGCTTAAAAAATAAAGTCAAAAAAAGAAAACTTTTTGCTTTATTTGTATAAGATACATACAGTATTTAGTGTGTTTAGCTCACATGACGCAAGGAACCTTTTCAATGTACAGTAGTTTTAAATTTAGTTTTTTATTTTTTATTTTTTTTATTTTTATTGGTGAAGTTGGTGCCGTTGATGCCATTAAAGTAAATGACAAAACACAGAAGATAGACATATCCTTGTATTCAGAGCTCTTTGTTGACGCACAAAATCATTTTTCATACGAGGGTATATCTACAACTCTTTTTAATGACAATTTTAAGCCGGCAAATTTAGAGTCAATTTCTGCTGATCATGCAAACGAAACAGTATGGATGCGATTTAACATAACCAATGATGGACAAGATAGCTTTAGCGGCAAGATAGAAATACCGATACTTTGGATAGATGCGGTTGATATCTATCTAAAATCAGGTGAAGAGTTAAGAGTAGAAAACTTTAGTTCAGCATCGGCATTTCTGCAAAGGGAAATTGATGCAAGGTCATTTTTCCTTCCAATTTCAATCAAGCCCTCAGAAACCGCCACTGTTTATATGAAAATAAAGGGTTGGAATGCTGTTTCATTTATTCCTCGGCTCTACTCCCAGAACAGAGCGTCGGAGCGTTTGACCTACGTCGCTATGTTTAACGGTGCACTAATCGGCATAGTATTAATTATGCTTTTATATAATTTAAGCAATTATGTAACACTAAGAGATAAAAATTATCTCTACTATATGTTTTACTTGGTCGGCTTGCTCTTTTTGATGGGTACGTATTATGGTTATAATTTTCAACTTTTTTTGAAAGAGAGTCCAGAATTTAATACCAATATTTCTGCGCTGAGCGTTGCTTTTAGTTTTTTCACGGCTCTGCTGTTTACTAGAAGTTTTTTAGATGTAAATAAAAATCTTCCTAAAAGTGACAACTATCTGATTATTCTTATTATTTTGTCTGCCGTGCTTGGTCTTTCTAGTTTAATGGTGGATAGCAAGCCAATTATTACATATGCTTTAGCAGTTCTGGGAGCATTAACTTTTTCATTTTTACTATATACATCTGATTTATCAATGAAAAATAAGCTCTCAGGAAGCAACTACTTGCTATTTGCATGGCTGTTTTTGGCTATTGGCGAGTTGATATCTTTTATAATGTTTTTGGGTTATATAAGCTACAGCGAATACGTGTATGACTCTTTTGCTCTTATTGTTGTGCTAAATATTCTTATGATTTCGTTTGCGCTGGTCTCTCGCATTAAAGATGCTGAGATGCAGTGTGAGTTTGAAGTTAAAAAAGAGCATGAATTAGCAGATAGACTTAACATGTCAAAAAAAGAGTTAAGAGAGTTAAATGAAAAACTTCAACGCAAAGTTGACAGGCAGGAGCATGAGCTTTTTGAAAAAAATAAAGAGAGTGAAAGATTTTTGATAAAAGATGATATCACCGGTCTATATAACAAAACAAAGCTTGAAGAGATATTGACCAACGAGCTTCATAGAACAAAAAGATATGATTATAAATTTAGTGTAATAGTTATAAATATTGACGGTTTGAAAAAGATAAACGATACGCACGGTTTTGAAGTAGGAAACTCTCTTATGAAAGAGATGGCTGACCTGTTTATGCGTCACATAAGATATTTGGATACCGTCGGCCGCTGGAGCGACAAAGAGTATCTGGTTGTTTGTCCTGAAACAGATGCCGATGGCGGATTGGTTGCAGCGCAGCATCTTCAAAAATTGGTAGAACAAAATAAGTTCTTTTTTGTAGGAACCGCTACGGCTAGTTTTGGCGTTGCGTCAAGTCATCCTAATGATACTTTGCAAGATATTATGAAAAGAGCTTACGATGCGCTCTCTGTCGCCAAAGAGAGTGGCAGAAACAGAGCTGAAATACTATAAATCAGATATGCTAAACGTAGGCAGATTCCTTAAGGTATCTGTTTACGGTAAGTTTTGAAAATTTATCAAGATAGTGCCAAAAATCATCTTTTATCTCTTCGTCAATATCCAACTCTTTTAAAACATCCCTAAAAGTACCAAGCCACTCATCTCTTGATTTTTCGTATATAGAGAAGTTTTTATGTATATCTACCATATATTGGTCAAGGTCTTTGCCTCTCATTTCTTCATCATAGATTGACGGACCGCCGCAGATTTGAATAAAAAATTTTGTATTATTTTTTTTAACCTCTTCAAACTCAGCTGGGTCTTGAGGAAAAAAATGGGCAATGTTGCTCTCGTAAATATGGTCATAAAATTTATACATAAGTTTTTCCATGCCGTCATAACCGAGCGCTTCATAAAATACCGGATCTGGATTTTTAAACTTTACATCCTCGCCCTGCGTGGCTTTTGTTATCTTGTAATGCATTTTTATTCCATATTTTTAGATTTGCAAATGATATCAAAAGGAGTTGCGTATAATGTTAAATTATTTTTATTATATGATATATTTAATTTTTGCTAAATATAATCCATTGCTCTTCGCTGGTTTTATTTTATATTTTTTCTTACATGTAAGCTGTTGTGTTATTTCGCTAGAGTTTAGAGTAAGAAGCGCTCCGACCATCAGTCTTATTTGGCTTCTTAAAAAGCCGTTTGCCTCAAAATTTAAGATTATAAACCCCTTGTGCCTATATGCAAAAGCCCTGTATATAACCCTAACTGTACTTTTTATATCGCTTCCGCTTTTCATAAATTGTTTAAAATCAAATTCGCCGCAAAAGAGTTTTATCTTTTTTTCTATATCAAAAAAATCAACATCATCTAAAAATGTTACAAAACTTTCCTCAAATGGGTTTGTTTCTCCCTCTTTTATGATATATCTGTAAACCCTTTTTTTAGCGCTGTATCTGGCATGAAAATCGTTATCTACGGCTTTGATTTTTTTTACATGTATTGAGGGGGGAAGCATCTTGTTTATAGCGGACTTTAGTTTTTGTAAATCGCTCCAAAACTCAGGCAGCTCAATATGGCAAACTTGTCCGGTGGCATGAACGCCTCTGTCTGTACGGCCGCTCGCAATCACTTTAAAGTCTATATTTAGCTGTTTCAGTACATGCTCCAGCTGTCCAAGCACTGTGTTTTTGGAACTCTTTTGTGTTTGCGAGCCTAGATATGTCGCGCCGTTATAGGCAATAGTTAAAGAGTACCTCATCTAGAACTTGGCTACGATAATCTTTTTGTATAGTATGTATGTGGCTATCAACCATCCAAAAACTAAAGCAGGCAGGGCGTATGAAAATATTACAAGCTGAAGAGCTACCGCCAGAGTATAATAGACAATAATTCCTAAAAATAAAAATAGAAAAATCTTTCCTTTTTGGTGCCTTGCATGAACTATGCCTATGGTAGCAGCTAAAAACAGACTAAGAACAGGAAAAAGGCTAAATAAAATATTTGCTATAAGCATCTTTCTCTTTTTGGGCGATGGAGTCTCAGGAAGCCAATACTCCATCGGTGTCTCATATTTATTTAAATCAGTTTTCATGGTGTCGTTTATATACATTGTCTCAAAATCAATCTGCGTGAACTTCTCTTTAGAGTAGCTATACCCCTCTCCGGAGCTTAATTTTAAACGCAAAATACCGGAATCGTTTATAATCTCGGCTTTCTTTGATCCAATCAAAACCTCTTCATCCTGCTTTTTATTGAACAAAATTACGTCTGAGTAGGTCTCGTTTAGATTGTCTTTTCCGATATAAAGAAGCCAGTCTCCGAATTTGTGTCCAAATTCAGAGGCGGAGAGGTTGAATTTAGCTTCACTTTTTTTGTAGGATAAAAAGTTATTAGACAATATTTTTGCATGCGGAAAAAGAACGAAAAAATTAAACAGAAGCAGCAGTGATAAAAATAGGGCAGGTATAAACAGTGTTTTCAATATAAATTTAGGACGAATTCCCAGCGCGAAGATTACAACTATTTCGTTGTCGTTTGAGAGTTTAAATAGTGTTAACGTAACTGCTACAAAAAATGATAATGGCAGCGTGTAAAATAGAAGCTCCGGCAACATAAATAAAAAGAGTTTAGCCATCTCAAGCAGAGAAAGCTGGATTATTGCCGTGTATGTAGCCAGTTTTATCAGAAAAACTATTGAAGCTATTGAAAAAAGCGGCAAAAATATAGATAAAAATATAATTGAGAGAGAGTGCTTTATGTAATGTTCTAGTATTTTCATTAGTAATTAGCCTCAATATAGCTAAGGATAGGGCTGTCGTACACATAGACAATAAACGTAGCCATAGCCAAAAACGGCACGAAAGGAACTCTCTGCTCCTCTTTTGAACCACGCATTACAAAGAGCATCACGGGAAGGGCTAACAGTGCCGAGAAAAATATAGCTACAAGTGTGAGTTTTACTCCAAGAAGCGCTCCCATAGTAGCTGCAACCATTATATCGCCTTCGCCCATAGCCTCTATGAAAGGATAGGTATGATAGTTTTTCGTCCAAGATGTGATGGTTTTTTTTGCATGTCTGTGGGCTGATGATGTCAGCATATAAGAGATTGCAAATCTAAGCAGAGTAAACCCTCCCCCAAAGAGCAGGGCGTTTTGAAAGTT
>JAURYA010000074.1 GCA_030654155.1 Sulfurimonas sp.
AATAGACTCAACTGAACCTTTTATAAGCCTGTTTTCTTCTTTTAATGTATCATACTCGCCTTTAAGTTTTGCAACGTCTCTGCTTGTAAAATATATCTGCTGTTGAATATATATTTTCGGAAATAGTATCACTACGACAAACAAAACACTTAACACAACATACAGGAGATAATTTACGTCTAATTCCTTTTGTGGATTAAGGACTAAATCAACTTCATCCAGTAACTCTGTTTTATCACTCATTATTATTATCCATCTCGAATAGCCTCATTTTGGCACTTCTGCTTCTGGGATTCTCTCTAAGTTCATCATCTTTTGCAATTATAGGTTTTTTTGTTAAAATTTTCCCATATGAGTGGTTATTTCCGCATGTACATCTCATGGCTTCGTCCGGACATATACAGTTATCTCTCCAGCGCACAAACCTGTTTTTTACGATTCTGTCCTCAAGTGAGTGAAAAGAGATTATTGCTATCTTTGCGCCTGAAAACTTAGCCTCTTCTATGGTATCTAAAAGCGACTCCAGCTCGCCAAGCTCGTTGTTTACCTCTATACGGATTGCCTGCATAAGGAGCGTTGAGGGGTGAATCTTTTTACCAACAGGCATAAGATGCTTTAGTGCATCACCAAGCTCTTTTGCTGAATAAAACGGACGGTTGTTTACTATAAAAGATGCTATTTTTTTATAGTTTCTAAGCTCTCCATACTCTAAAAGAATTCTCTCCAACTCTTGGAGCGAATACTCATTTACAACACTCTGGGCACTAAGCGGAGCATCTTTATCCATTCTCATATCGAGATTGTCACTGGAAAAAGAGAACCCTCTATCCTTTTGGTCCAGCTGAAGCGATGAAACACCGATATCTGCCAAAATCCCTCTAATATCTTTAATGTCATACTCTTTTAATATCTCTTTTATTACCGATGAGAAGCGCCCTTTTTTGATAACTACCCTCTCGGCGTATTTTTGAAGTCTTTGCGTTGAGAAATCGATGGCTGTCTGGTCTTGGTCTATCGCAATAAGTTTTACATGTGGATTTGCTTCAAGAATCATTGATGAGTGTCCGCCGTACCCCATCGTACAGTCGATTATTATCCCATTATCAATATCGCTAAATATCTCCAATACCTCGCGGTATAAAACTGGAACGTGCGGAATAATTTGCATTTAAGACCTATATTATTTTTCTTAATATTATACATCAAGTTTATAAAGTTTAATTTTTATTAGTGTATGATAAAGAAAAAAAAGTGGAAATATGCAAACGATAATAAGCGAAAATTACGTGGAATTAATTGGGATAATTGTTGTAGTAGCTCTTCTAATACTGTATGCTCTTTTAAAAAAGTCAGAAAATAAAGATAATAAAGAGCGCTTTGCCAAGCAAAAATTTGACATAAAACAAGAAGCTAAACCTGCTGAAAAAAAAGTTGAAAAAGTTGAAGAGATAAAAGAGACAAAAGCAGAAGTGCGTGTTGAAGAGGCAGAAAAACCGCGAGTTATTGTGCCAATAAATAGAAAAAAACGTGAACTGCTCCCGCACGACAAAATTACGAAAGATGATTTTGCGACATTCAAAGGCACTAAAATCCTAATCGCCGAAGATAATATAATAAATCAAAAAGTTATAGCCGGACTTTTATCAACTTCAGGCATAAATATCACCATTGCAAATGATGGGCAAGAAGCACTAAATATACTAGAAAAAGAGAGTGATTTCGCAATAATATTTATGGACGCTCATATGCCTATAATAGACGGCTTTCAAGCTACAAGGCTTATCAGAAAAAATCCAAAATATGATCATATTCCAATTGCTGCTCTTAGCGGCGATACGGCGGCTGATGATATTAGAAACATGTTAAATGTCGGTATGGAGGCGCACATTGAAAAGCCGCTGAAAATGGACGCTCTTTATGATATTCTTTATGTATATACAAATGGAAAAGAGGCTCAAAACAGCTCTCAAGAGGCTCATGTCTCATTTGATAGCACTGAAGGTTTAGAGATATGCGGGGGCGACAAAGGTTTCTATCTTGAGATACTAAGTGATTTTGTATCTAAATATTGCGGCTCTGCAGATGTTATTAAAAAACTAATTAACGAATCAGACAGCACCAGTGCTAACAAAATACTCCTAGACATATCGGGTGTTGCCGCTAACATCGGCGCAGGCGACCTTCACCAAATAGCCCTAGATTTAAAAAACAGCCTCACAAACCCAACTGATTTGGAGTATATAAATAATCTAAAAGAATATAAAAGAACTCTTGAGCACGTTTGTGAAGCTATAAAAGAGTATGCCCGAACGAAGTGATAAAGTGCCCTTGGGGTGTAGAGCTAAAAACTAGCCTCTGCTCAGAGCCTTTTTAACATGTATTGTCATTAATAAGAAACTAGCCTCTGTTCAGAGCCTTTTTAACATGCTCATCAGCCATGGTAATATTCCATTCAGGCTCCCAAACTAGCTCTATCTCAACACTTTTTATATTTGCCATCTTTTGCACAGCCTCTTTTACCCACTGCTGAATTAGCTGATGCATTGGACACGCTTTTGTTGAGAGCGTCATTCTTACATGTGCATTTCCTTCATCGTCGCATGAAGCATCATAAATAAGTCCCATCTCCACAAGGTTAAAACCTACCTCTGGATCAATTACAGTCGAAATAGCTAAAAACAGTTCCTCTTTAGAATACATCAT
>JAURYA010000076.1 GCA_030654155.1 Sulfurimonas sp.
GCGTGTTGCACTATTGCGTGGCAAATATGCCGGGAGCTTATCCGAAAACTTCTACTTTGGCACTCTCAAACGCCACAATCTCTTATGTTAGAAAATTGGCAAACGATGGAGTAATTAATGCCATTAAAAATGACGCATCATTGGCTCTGGGCGTTAATGTCTATAACGGCGCTGTGACAAATTTCTCGGTAGCAAGCACGCACAATCTGGAGTTTAGAAGCATTGAGTCATGTCTGGAGGGCAGATAGCCATGAATTCTAACAGCGAGATGGTTGATTATCTTATAGATGTCGGTGCGCTTCGCTCAAACAACATTATAGAGGCGTTTAGAAATGTCGACAGAGCTGATTTCGTTGCAGATGCAAGAGCTGCAGATATCTATGAGGATTATCCTTTGGGGATAGGTCGTGGACAGACGATATCTCAGCCAAGAACGGTGGCGATGATGCTTGAGATGCTCTCGCCAAAAGAGGGGCAAAAAATACTAGATATAGGAAGCGGCTCTGGATGGACAACGGCGCTCTTGGCATACATCGCCGGAGAGAGCGGCTTAGTAATCGGAGTTGAGAGAGTAGTGGAGCTTGTGAGATTTGGAAGTGCTAATCTTAAGAAATATAATTTTAAAAATGCTAAGATTATAGAAGCGGGAGATGAGCTGGGCATTAAGAGTGAGAAGTTTGAGCGCATTTTGGTTTCTGCCGCTGCCGAGGAGTTTCCGCATGAGCTTAAAAATCAGCTAAATGTCGGCGGAAAGATTGTGATACCAGTGCAAAACTCAATCTACGAGATGACAAAAGATGAAAACGGCGAACTTGATGGAGTCGAACATTACGGATTTACCTTTGTTCCGTTGATTTATTGATAATCTATAAAATTCTGACACGAAAGTGTCAAGCTTTTATGAAATAAAATTAAGGAGTAAAAGATGTCACAAACAGCATGGTTAAGTAAAAAACTAGATAGCGGGAAAATCTTGTGTCAAGCGTGCGCACACGCTTGCAAGCTTGATGAGGGTGAATATGGTATATGCGGTGTCAGAAGGGTTGAAGAGGGTGAGCTTAAACTGCTTGTTTACGGTCTTGCGGCAGCCGTTAACATTGACCCTGTCGAGAAGAAGCCTATGTTTCATTTTTTGCCAAAGAGCAGAGCCTTTTCGGTTGGAACAGTAGGATGCAACTTCTCTTGCAAGTTTTGTCAAAATTTCGACATATCTCAATACCCAAAAGAGCATGCTCATAAAATTGTCGGTCGTGAACTTCCGCCGCAAAAAATTGTTGATTTGGCGCTTGAAAACGGATGCGAGTCGATAGCATACACCTACAACGAGCCGATAGTTTTTTTTGAGTACACATATGACACGGCAAAAATAGCGCATGAGAAGGGGCTGAAAAATATCTATGTCACAAGCGGTTATGAGACACGCAAGGCAATAGACTTGTTAGCACCTTACATAGACGGAATGAACATAGATATCAAAGGTTTTACGGAGGAATTTTACAAAGAGATTTGCGGTGCCAGACTAAAACCGGTACTTGAAGCGGTGAAACACGCTCATGAAAAGGGGATTTGGGTAGAGATAACGACACTCTTAATCCCAGGTAAAAATGACTCTGACGAAGAGATAAGAGGTATTGCAAAGTTTATAGCCGCACTTGACACATCTATGCCTTGGCACCTCTCAGCCTTCCATCCGACATACAAGATGCTTGACGTCTCACGAACCCCTGAATCAACTCTTCTTAGAGCATATAAGATTGGAGTGGAAGAGGGGCTTAAATATGTCTATATCGGCAATGTTGACAATGAAGATTATGAATCAACCTACTGTCCGAGCTGTAAAAAAAGAGTGATTGACAGAAGCGGAAACATAGGGCAGTTTGTGACAAATGAACTTGATAAAAACGGTACATGTCCATATTGCAGCTATAAACTTGAAGGTGTGTGGCACTAATGCCACATATTAATAACTCAATTTACTTTTTTAGGCAGCTTTAAAATTTGGCGTTTCCAATCCTTTTGATCTGGAAAGTTAACCTCAAGCTCGCCTTTTATAGTGTTTTCATCGCCATATTTAGCAGTCCAAGCATTCATGCCGCCCTCAAGCACCTTTACATCATAACCAAGCGCAGCCAGCGGTGCGGCAGCCGTTGCAGCCAAAGTACCGCTATCTGAAATTAGGACAATTTTATACTCTTGTTTTGGTGTTGGAAGCAGTTGTAAGCCATCTTTATAAAGAAGACGCTGTACGGGAACATTGAATGCGCTTTGGAGTCTGCTTTTTACGAAAAGTGCTTCGTCTCTAAAATCAATTACTTTTATATCTTCATTATCATCAAACATCTCTTTTAGCGTTTTAGCGTCAACAATCCATGTTGATGGCTCATGCTCACCGCCAAAAAGTTTCATCATCGGTTCATATACAGGATTGCGACCCAAAACAGGTAGATTTTGCGCATCCCATGCAGCTTGGCCTTCTCTAAGCCAGTAAACATTTTTGTAACCTCTTGCTGCTACCTCTTTGGTCAATTTATAAGATTTCCAGCATGAGATGCCGCCGCATGTAAATGCAACTGGGGTATTTTTGTCTTGAGGCAACAGTGAGTAGTCCCAGCTGTCCTCGTTTATATTATAGTTATCTTCCTTTGAAGACCACTCCGTATATGGCACATATCTTGCAAATGGAATATGTCCGCCAAACTCGTACGTGCTGTAATGCCATCTGATGTCATACACTTCTCCGCCGTTTTGAAAAATATCTATCAAATCCTGCGGAGTTGCACTTTCAACTCCATCGGGCGCTTGTGTTGGCGAAGGCAGTACCTCTGCAAAAGAGTTGTTTGCCAAAGTAAGAGTAAGAAGTGTTGACAATACAACAGATTTTAAATTTTTCACCTTAGAACTCATCGACATTAAGCACGGTGCGTCCAAGACCGCTTTTAATTTTGTATCCTGCCACAGCCCATGCTTTTAGACCGCCTTTTAGATATACTGCATTCTTGTACCCCATGTTTATAAGTGTTTTGCTAGCAAGTGCACCTCTTGGTCCGTCACGACAGAAGGAAACGATTTTTGTGTCTTTGTCCTCAATCATTATCATTATCTCAAATTCTAACTGCCCTCTGGTTAGTTCATACTTGTCAAGTGTAGGAATTGTTCCCTCTGCTCTTTGATCTATCTCTCTAACATCCAGAACAATAAAATCATCGCCGTTTTCCAGCATCTCATTAAGTTCTTTTGGAGTAACAAATTGCGCCTCTGCGCTGGCTTGAGCTATCAGTCTGTCCCGCTCGGAAAAATCAACCGCATACATCGCATTACAAAATAGTGCACAAAGGATAAAAAAGCTTATAATTATTTTTTTCATGGGTAACCCTTTTTTTATTTTTTTTTAAAACATATTAACAACACCGTAATCAAGCAACTCGTCAAACTGCTCCGGTGTTAGAACTGCTTTTACTTTTTCAATGCAATCCAGATGAATTTTGGTCAATTCTGCTCTTAGTTTTGCTATCTCATCAATCGTTGCGTAAAGTTCTGTTGCTTTTGGGCTTTCATATTTAAAAGATATTTTTTCAACTACTCCAAGCTCCATTTTTTTAATTACTAAAGCTTTTTCTACTGCTTTTGACATTAACTCTTTTTTAATATCTAAAATAGCATCAATCTGTTTTTTGGACAAATTTAAATTTGAACTAGATGGGTCATAAAGTGACAATCCAACTAGATATGGAAGATTTTTAGGCATTAAAAAATAATCTTTTGGAAAATTTTCTTTTGTTACGAATGCTCCGGCCGGACCGGCCATTTTTTCAACTTTTGCAAACTCTTCGGCTGGCGGAGGAAGATTTGGTTTTGCTATCGCAGTAGCAGCTAGCATGATAGTACAAGATGTAATTGCAGCTATGGTTTTGATTGATTTCATTTTAATTCCTTTTATAATATGAGATTGCAAGTATTATACATCCCTATATCAAATCAAATCTTAACAAAATCAATTTATATTAAAACTATTCGATTAGAAATAAATTTAAAAAAAACTTAAAATAAAACAGTAGCAAATAAACAATAAAAAGGTTAAAAGTTAAATCGGATAAAATTACTCCGATTTAAAATACTAGAGCGTAAAGCGCTCTTACCAAAGGACAAAAGATGAAAAACATCATTTTATTAATCGCGTTAACATTAGGTGCTCTGCAAGCTGACAACATCGTTCATTACGATACAAAAAACGGTGGCAATGCTCCAATCAGCAAGCCTAACCATCCAAGCCAAGATATATACTGACCCTTGACTTTACGCCTCGTCCAATCTCTGGATGGGGTTTTAATACCACACATTCAAAATTCAATCTTAACAAATCAAAATATTCACTTTAAAAAATAGAGTTAGTTATTGAAATGTTGTTCCGCCGTCAATTACGATGGTTTGACCGGTTAGCCAAGATGACTCTGCTCCGCAAAGAAACAGACAAGCACCGGTTAAATCAGTAGCTTCTCCCATGCGAGAGAGTGGAGAGCGTTTTACAACTTCGCTTTTTACCTCTTCATAGTTTGGAAATGCTTTTAGTGCGTCAGTATCAATCGGACCGCCGCTTACCGCATTTACTCTAATTCCTTTGTCGCCAAGTTCGGCAGCAGCGTATCTTACCATGGCTTCAACAGCAGCTTTGTTTGTACCGTGACCTGCATAGTTTGGGGTGTATACAAGGTTGCCGGTTGAGCTCATGCTTATAATGCTTCCCCCGCCTGTTTTTTCCATTCTCTTGGCAGACTCTTGCGCGCCAACGACAAAAGCATCAACTGTTGCCGTATAGATGTTGTTAAGACCCTTAGGTTTAAGTCTCATAAATGGACCAAACCCTCCAACAACGGCACGCCCTGATATAATTGCATTTGATATAAAAAAGTCTAGTCTGTCAAAATCTTTGTCAAACTCTGCAAATACATCTTTGTAAGTCTCAGGCTCTAAAATATTTAAGAGATATGCACGGGCTTTTACGCCGTATTTTGACTCTACATCGCCAATTATCTCATTTGCAGTATCCGCATTTGTTGCATAAGTAAAGGCTACGTCACACCCTTTTTGTGCAAATGCATAAACAATTGCTTTGCCAATTCCACGAGTTCCCCCGCTGACAAATAATGTCTCTCCCTGCATACTTTTTTCAGCCATTTTATAATCCTTTGATTTCATAATTTTTCATAATTTCTTCAAGCTTTTTCATATTTTCGCTACTTGGAGCAACAAGAGGAAGTCTGTACTCAAGCGTATCAATCAGTCCTGCAATGTACATAGCAGCTTTAATCATAATCGGGTTTGATTCCAAAAATAGAGCTTTATTTATAGGAAAGAGCATCTCATTTATAGCTCTAGAACCTGCAAAGTCGCCGCTGAGAGCTTTTTTTACCAAGAGGCTTTTAAGGTCAGGTAATAGGTTAGATGTTACGGACGTAATTCCGGCTCCGCCGCTTGCAAGTATAGGATAGTCAATAGCATCATCGCCGCTGAATACTTTAAGTTCAGGTCTGCGTGAAAGAAGCTCGACAGTACGCTCTAAACTCCCTGTTGCCTCTTTTATGCCATAGATGTTTTTTACATCATCAAAGAGTCTTATAACAGTGTCGGCACTTATGTCAACAACTGTTCGTCCCGGAACATTGTAGAGTAAAAACGGCATCTCAGGAACTGTTTGCGCAATTGTTTTGTAGTGCTGGTAGAGTCCCTCTTGAGAAGGTTTAACATAATATGGTGCAACAGAAAATATAGCATCTACGCCGCATTTTTGCGCAGTTTTTGCAGCTTCAATAGCCTCTGCCGTTGAGTTGCTTCCGGCACCTGCTAAAACTTTGGTATTTGTGCCGCGGCATACTTCAACTGCTATCTCTATACATCTTCTGTCTTCATCATAAGTAAGCATAGCGCTCTCGCCGGTTGTACCAACTGGACATACTGCATCAATGCCGTTTTTTATCTGTCTTTTAATTAGGTTCGCATAAGAGAGTTCATCTAATTTCCCATTTTTAAATGGAGTAATAAGTGCGGTAGTTGAACCAGTTACGATATTCATCTATTTACCTTTTTTTAAAATAAGTGTTGTTGATCTGTCAAAGTTGAAGTATTTTTTTGCAACTTCTTGAACTCTCTCTTGAGTTATCTTTTCTATATTTTCTTCATATGTTAAAAGAGGCTTTAAATCCCCCCTTACAAGATAGCTTCCAAAAAGATCAGCAACGGATGTTGAACTCTCTAATGAGTAGATAAAATCTGCTTTAGAGTTGATTTTTACCTTCTCAATCTCTTTTTCAGTTACTTTTTTACTTTTAATAAGTTCAATCTGTTCAACAAGCTCTTTTTCAACATCTTCGGCTTTTACGTCAGGATTACATGTTGCTAAAAATATAAAAAGACCCGGGTCGATATTTTCCATATTGTAGGCATAAATACTGTTTACAAGGCGTTTTTTCTCAATAAGCTCTTTGTAGAGTCTTGAGCTTTTTCCTGAGAAAAGAATCTCGGAAATCATACTTAGAACAATCTGGTCTTCGTGTTTGAAGTCTGGAATATGAAAAGTAATTGCGAGCATCTCAACTTCACTCTCCTTATGGATAGTAACTCTTTTAGCGCCGTTTTGTTCAGGTTCTACAAACTTAACTTTAGGAATCTCTGCTCTGTTTTTTATATCTCCAAATTTCTTTTTTGCTTTTTTGAAAACTTCTTCAGGCTCAACGTCGCCCGTTACCATCAAGATGGCATTGCTTGGCTGATAGTATGTTTTGTGAAAACCTTTAATATCATCAATAGACCAAGTCTGGATATCATTCATAAAGCCTATCGGAGTCCAGTGGTAAGGGTGGTAAACATAGGCGCTGTTAAATAGAGCGAAGTATAAAAAACCCATTGGAGAGTTTTCCGTTCTCCATCTTCTCTCTTCGGCTACTACATCACGTTCTGGCTGAAACTCTTTGTCTTTAAGTTTTAGATTTTGCATAAGTTCGGCATATAGCCCAAGCGATTTTTCAAGATTTTGCGTGCTTGATTTTATATAGTAGTGTGTGTAGTCAAAGCTCGTAGATGCGTTGTTTACGCCGCCTATGCTCTTCACCTCTTTGTCAAACTCTCCTGCTGGAAGGTTTTTTGTAGATTTGAAGTTCATATGCTCGAGCATGTGGGCGATGCCTGTTTTGCCCATTACCTCATTTCTGCTTCCGACTTTATAGAAAATATCCGTGCTAATGACATTTGTAGAGTTTTTTAGCGGAATTACAACTATCTGCAATCCGTTTTTTAGAGTTTTTGTTTCATATTTTGGTAGTGAAGATGCCATTAAAGTTCCTAAAATTAGTGTGAGTGCTAAGAAAATTTTCATACTATTTTCTGTCCGCACCTATTGCCTGAGTTATATTTGCGTATCCGTCAGCACGTATTAGCTCTGCAAGTTCTATGTTGATATTTTTAATCATATCAAACCCATGAAATACTAGAGCGCTGTATATTTGAACAAGAGAAGCGCCGGCTTTTATGCGTTTATATGCCTCCTGCGCAGAGTCAATTCCGCCCACGGAGATAAGTGTTGTTTTTCCATATAGCTCTTTTGCAATAGCTTCAAAAATCTCAAAACTTTTTTTCTTTAAAACTGCTCCGCTTAAGCCGCCTACGCTTTTAGGGTTTTTAACAAGCGAGTAGTCAATTGTTGTGTTTGTAGCGATAATGCCGCTAGCACCGCACTCAACCGCCATTGTAGCCAGCTCAACAGCATCTATGAGCGACATATCGGGTGCTATTTTTAGTAAAATAGGCTTATCGGTTATAGCTTTTGCTTCTGCAAAAAGTTTTGTTATAAACTCCTCGTTTTGCAAGTCGCGAAGTCCGGGAGTATTTGGCGAAGAGATGTTTATGACCAGATAGTCGCCCAAAGTATGAAGTTCTTTGATGAGAGTTGTGTAGTCGCTTATAGCATCACCCTCAGGAGTTAGTTTGTTCTTGCCGATGTTTATGCCTATTGGTGTTGTAAAAGGAAATCTTGTTTTTAATCTTTTTTGTACTTTCAGTAGACCGTCATTGTTAAATCCCATCGCGTTTTGGATGCTCTCCTCGTCCACATGTCGAAACATTCTCGGCTTAGGATTTCCGGTTTGCGGTTTTGGAGTAACGGTGCCTATTTCGGTAAAACCAAATCCTAAAATCTGCATACCGCGAATCATGGTAGCATTTTTATCAAACCCTGCACCAAGGCCTATCGGGTTTAGAAATGTGCGACCAAAAAGCTTCTGCTTTAGAATATCATTTGTTATAAAGTGGGATTCCAAAAATGGGTTAAAAGGTATCTGACAGATATTTGGCAATCTAAGCGCCAACTCCACAAGATTATGAGCGTTCTCCGGTTCAAGCTTAAATAGCCAAGGTTTTATGCTTTGATAATCTATCATATGTTTGCCTCTTTACCTTTTATAAAAATTTAGTGATTATACTAAAAAAAAGTAAAGCTTTCCTAATATCTTACACCAATGTCTGCTAGCAAGAGCATCTCTTTGTCTCCGGAGCTGTCTCCATAAGCATAAATTGTCTCATAATCATTGACGTTAAGATGTTCTTTTATGCGTCTTGCTTTCTCTTTGCCGTGGCAATTTAGAGTTAAAAACTTGCCGCTAAAGAGCCCCTCTTTAAACTCTAGCTGCGTTGAGAGCAGTTCAATGCCCTCTTTGTCACACCAAGGCTGTAACCAGCACTTCATTGAAGCAGATACAATGACGACTCTGTCTCCGTTTTCTTGATGTTCTCTTAGGATTTTAAGCCTCTCTTCATTGATTATGGAGTCAAGTTTTGTAAGTGAGAACTCTTTGGCTTTGTTTTTAAAAAACTCTTCATTCATCCCTTTAAAAAATATTCTAAAAAGGTGTTCTTTCGCTACGCCGTTATTCATTAGCCTTAGCTGCCAAAGTATAAAGTACGGAATGAATTTAAACATATTTAACATGTACTTTTTTTTGCCAACACTCTCTTTTAAAAACGTATCAAGCGAGTCTTTTGTCGTAAGTGTGCCGTCAAAATCAAAAAGTGCCAGATTCATCTATAATACCTCTCCCTAAAGTAACATTCACCAACAGGAAGCCAAGAGGGAATATTGTAAAACTTCTTATTTTGTACATCAAGATAGCGTTTTTTATACTCATCATACTCAAATCCGTTGCATTTTGCGGTGTAAAAAGTCGCACCATCTGTCTCAAAACTTCCTAACACGTAGGAGTTGCAAACCACATTTAAAAGCTCCTCGTTGATTGGGCTTTTGTTAAAGATGGTGATGTCTTTGTCTGAAATGGTTCTCACATCCAAAAGTTTGTCATCAAAGCGTCCATATTTAGAGTTGTTAAACAGAACCGTCACATCTCTTTTGCAGTAGTGCGAAAGGAGCGCGGCAGTTGAGTAGCCCAATGTAAAAATTCTCTCATCATCAAACCTCTCTAGCTCCGCGCAGAGTGCCTCGGGCTGTGTGTACATAACAATATCTGAGTATTTTTTGTTATCTTTTAAAAGTGAGGTCGGAATCAGTAAAAGAGTGACTAAAATTATTACATGTAAAAATGTAAAAATTGCGTTGTATTTGAAGAGTTTTGTGAGATATTTCTCATCCATAAAGCTAAAGAGCAAAAAGATATATGGTGTAAATATCAAGAACCAGTGAAGTCCTATTTTGTTCTTTAGCGACACAACAAAAAAGATAAAAAATGCAACGCTAAGAATTAAGATTAAAAGCTTAAATAGCCTAGTTTTTTCAAATTTTGTTTTAAATAAAAAGTAAACTCCCCATGGAGTTAAAATATATAAAATAAGCCCAAAATATCCTAGAGGGGTGCCTATGTTATAGCTGCTATCTTCAGTTCTTGCAAAAAAGTTGAACAATATGTTGTTCCAGCAGCTGTTGTAGTTGAAGTATAGGTTTTGGGCTATAAAAAGAGATACAACAGCGGTTACGATTAAGACGTTTTTCAGGGCTTTTGATTTGTACATGTAAAAAGAGAAGATAAGCAGTGAAAGCATTAGAAAAACTGCAAAGTATTTGCTCAAGAATGCGGAGCCTAAAAACAAGCTAGCCAAAAGAGAGTATCTAAGCCACTCTTTTTTCTCTAAAGAATATAGCAAGAAGAGAGTTCCAAGCGAGCTGAAAAAGAGCAGGGCAACATCATTTGTCATAAGAATAAGTAACAAATCAACAGGAGAAGCTAAAAAGATAAGCGACGTTAAGAGTGCTTTTGATTTTTCTACTCTATAAAGCAGTGCGATTTTATATATTACAAAAGCGGCCGTAAATGTCGTGACAACGGTAAATAGCCTAAAAAATATGTGTGAGCCGCTGATGTAACTCATTAGATGAATTATCCAGCCAACCATCGGAGGATGGTCATAGTAGCCCATGCTTAGGTTATCTGCCCACTTTATGAAGTAGGCTTCGTCTCCGGTAAGCGGCAGAAGCACTGAAATAGCAATCTTGAAAATGAAAATTGCAAAGAGTATCTGGAGCTCTTTTTTATAATAGTTTGTCATATGCTCATTTTTTTAAACATGAATTCCGGTATATGCTTGATAATTAGCATAATAAGCATCCAAATAGATTTTGTGTAGAGCACATTTCTCCCTTTTTGCTGAGCGTTAAAGATATCTTCTGCCACTTCACTCGGGCTTGCAGTCAGTTTTTGAGGCAGCTCAAGATTCTCGGTCATTTTAGTATTTACAAACCCTGGTTTAACTGTCAAAACAGTAACACCGCTCTCATAAAGTCTGTTTCTAAGTCCGCTCAGGTACGCAGAAAAACCGGCTTTTGCACTTCCGTAGATGTAGTTGGCTTTTCTTCCTCTATCACCCGCAACGGAGCTAACACCGACTATAAAACCGCGTCTCTCTTTTTCAAAATCGTTTGCCACTATGTTTAAGATGCTAAGAGCCCCTGTGTAGTTTACGTTGATGGTGTTTAGAGTCTCAATCCACTCTTTTTGTGCTGCTGTTTGTTCAGCCATGTATCCGGAGACAACGATAACACCGATAGGTCTCTTCTTAAGTGAGCGGTAGAAGCCCTCGTGAGTATCATATGAAGTAATATCAAACTCTTTTAGCTCTACATCTGCGCCGCTTCTTATCTCTATATCATGCTTTAAATCTTCCAAAGATGAGCTGTCTCTGGCTGCCAAATAGAGGTTGTAGCCGTTTTTTGCATATACTCTTGCCACCTCTTTTGCAATGTCGCTTTTAGCGCCGATTATAAGAACATAACTCATATTTTTACCCTTTTTGATTGCAGTGAACTAAATTTTCTATCCATTTTATGCTCTCTTCTAAACTCTCTAAATTTATCACACTGAGGATAACCCTTCTCAAAAGTCTCTTTGCTAACCCGCACATCTTTTGTTAGATAGATTCTTCCGCCGTATTTAACAACTACTTCATCAAGAGTGTTTAAAAGCTCAAATAAACCAGCCTCTATCTTAAAATCTAGTGCTAGAGAGTAGCCCTCCATGGGAAAAGAGAGATAATTCTCGTTCTCTTTGGAGTAAAGTTTTAAAACGGCTAAAAACGAACCCTTGCCAGAGTCGGAAATCTTGGTCAGTATCTCTTTTAATCCCTCGAAACTATGCTCTTTTGGCAGGATAAATTGATACTGTGTAAAGCCACCGCTTCCGTAGATTCTGTTCCAGTTTTCTATTGCATCAAGCGGATAGAAAAAGGTGTCTATGCCAGCTCTTTGCTTTGATACGCCGTCTTTTGCTTTTGCATAGTAGAGCCAGTTAAAAGCCTTTACACTCAGGCTGTTTAGGGCGAATGATGGGAAGTTAAACGGGATGCTTAGCTTTTTTTTGCTTTTGTACTCCAAATTGCCGTCATTGGCAAAATCGCCAACCATCAAGAGGCACTTTCCTATCTCCTCATTTTTTGCCAAGCAGTCTATCCACGCAACAGAGTACGGTATATCTTTATAGTTTTCAAAAGCCTCAAAAGTCTCTTTTAGGTTTTTAGTTTTTATGGTCGTTTGGTTTATGAAAGCGGAGTTTATTTTTTTTAGCGATATTTTTGCACTTAGTATTACGCCGGTAAGTCCCATTCCTCCGCAAGTTGCATGAAAAAGTTCATCACCTTTTTTGCAACTCTTTATCTCAGCGTTAGCTAGCATAATGGTAAACTCCTCAACGCACTCGCTAAAACAGCCTTGTGTGTGGTGGTTCTTTCCGTGAACGTCGCTTGCAATCGCTCCGCCTACGGTGATAAGTTTTGTTCCGGGGGTTACTTTTAAAAACCACCCGCGCTTTACAAAAGCATCTAGAATCTCGCTAAGAAGGACTCCTGCTTGACATGTAAGGATTCCGTTTTGCTCGTCAAAGTCCAAAAAATAATTGTATGTTTTGGTGTAGAGAATATTTTCATTTAAAGCGCTGTCACCGTAGCTTCTGCCGTTTCCGTATGGGATGAACTCATCCGTATTTTCTATATATTTAGCTAAACCCACAGCATCTCTGAGAGAGAATATTTTATTTTTTATTATCGGGTACATTCCCCAACTAATTAAGCTCACGACTAATCCTTAAACACAAATTTTTTATCTAAAAAGTACTTCACTACATAACCTATGCTAAGACCGACTACGGCGCCTATGTATTTGGCATTTTGGTTATCAAACATGTAGTTAAATCCAATCTCAAATCCCCAGAAGATAAACGTCGTAAAAACGCCCATAAGCGAGTAGAGAAAAAACTTTTTGCCGTCATCTTTTTTGCTCTTTGGTTTATGAAAGAAGATATATTTTTTATCCAAAATATATTTTAAAACAAGCCCTGCAACCGTTCCTGCAAACATAGCGATGTAGAGTGATAGATAGCCGCTATAAACTAAAAAACTAAGATACTGAAATGCAATGTTTACAGCTGTGGAGAATAGCGCGAAGAGCGCGTACCAGAGAGCAATCATGTAAGTTTTGTAACCACAATAAAACTCACAAGCCAGAGAAAAATCGTTACTTTTAAAAACCTGTCTCTTATAACTACTTTCGTTGGGCTTCCGCTGTCTTGCTCTACAAAAGTAATCTGCATGTATCTTAAAACCCCAAGGATTACGAAAAAAGATGTGATGTAAAGATGGCTTGTGTTAAGTCTGCTAACAACCTCAGGCGAGATGGTGTACTGGATGTAGCTGACAATGACAACTCCAGCCATTAAAACCATTGCCGCGTTTACAAACTCTAAATTGTAACCGTCTATATTTTTTCGAGTCTCTTGACCTTCCAGCGAGAGCAGTACATCATCTCTTCTCTTTGCCAAAGCCAAAAATATAGCTAGCAGAAATGTCATAAGAATTATCCACATTGAGAGGGAGATGCCTGTAACCGCAGAACCGGCAAAAAGACGCAGAACAAAGCCTGTTGCTATAATAAATATATCTAAAATAGCGATATGTTTTAGTTTTAGAGAGTAGGCAATATTTAAAACAAAATATACCAGTAAAACTATAAAAAGTTCGGTATTAAAAACAAACGATATACCAAGAGAGGAGAGAGAGAGAAGCAGAATAAGCATTTTCGCGCTCTTTGGCGATACTTTGCCACTGGCTAGAGGACGATATTTTTTTGTTGGATGTGCTCTGTCTTCATTTATGTCCATAAGGTCGTTAAAGATGTAGATACTGCTTGCAAGAATGGAAAAAAGTATAAAGGCAATAAGGCTGTTTAGGTTGTTGTCCAGATTTGAGTAGGAGAACGAGAAAAGAAGAGGCATAAATATAAATAGATTTTTTATATATTGATGAACTCTAAACAGTTTTAAAACTTCTCTCAAAAACTTCTCCTCACTACCTGATGTTAAGCAGTAAAACAAACTCGTCCGTTTTACTGGCAGGGACTAAAGTCCCTACGACCCCCTAAAGCTACGAAAAATAAAGTTTTTCGAGAATGTCGTTGTTAATGTACAATTATAACACTTTACTTGTAAAAATAACTAAAAAAGTATAGAATAGGGCATACAGTAAAACAAAGGAGCATATGATGAGCAGAGTTTTAGTGCCGCTGGCAAATGGATTTGAAGAGATAGAAGCTATTAATATTATAGATGCTTTAAGAAGAGGAGATATTGAGGTTTTGGTTGCCTCTTTGGATGAAAAAGCGGCGGTAAAAGGCGCGCACAATATAACCGTTATAGCCGATACGCAGATTACAAGCGTTGCAGTCGAAGCTATCGATATGATTGTGCTTCCGGGAGGGTGGGGTGGAACTTTAGCGCTTTGCGATGATGCAAATGTGCAGAGAATTCTAAGAGAGATGGACAAAAAAGGCAAAAATATAGGAGCTATCTGCGCCGCACCGCTTGCTCTGCACAAAGCAGGTGTGCTTAAACACAACTATACTTGTTATCCGACTATCGAGAAGCAGATACGTATTGATGGGTTTGATGAGACAAAAATGGTAGTAGAAGACGGCAATGTTATGACATCACGCGGTCCCGCAACGGCTATCTGTTTTGCGCTTCAAATCATTAAAATGTTAAAAGGAGATGAGAAATATCTCAGCGTAAAATCTGCTTTATTAGCTGATT
>JAURYA010000081.1 GCA_030654155.1 Sulfurimonas sp.
TTTATGATGAGATTGTTCGGATCACGAATGAGGAAGCGTTTGAAGCTTCCAGAGAAATTGCAAAAAAAGAGGGGCTGTTGGTGGGAATATCATCAGGTGCCAATGTCGCCGCAGCACGTAAAATCGCGGCTCGTCCTGAGAATAATGGGAAAACAATCGTCACGATTTTGTGCGATACCGGTGAGCGGTATTTGAGTACGGAGCTTTACGAGTTTCCACTGGAGAGTCATTGAGATGAGAGACAAACATTATCGAAGCGTCATCAAAGCAGTCTCCTGGCGAACACTGGGGACTATTGATACGATGGTTATTTCCTATTTTGTTACCGGAAATTTGATCTGGGCACTCTCAATCGGATCGATTGAAGTTCTGACGAAAATGGTCTTATATTATTTTCATGAACGAGCTTGGAACGCAACAAATTTTGGACGAATAAAGGTGGTCAAAAACGACTATCAAATTTAGGGGTAACGATGAAAAATACGATTGAATTATTGAACAGAGAATTGGAAAATGAACCGATTGAGAAAATATTGGGTTTTTTTAACCAAAACTATAAAGAGAAGATTGCCTTAGCCACGAGTTTCGGTGCGGAAGATCAGGTCTTGATCGATTTGCTGCTGCGTCAAAACCCAAAAGCTAAAATTTTTACCCTTGATACGGGGCGCTTGGCAGAAGAGACGTATACCGTGATGGATCAGACGAATACAAAATACGGTATCAAAATCGATGTTTATTTTCCGAATGCGTGGGATATTGAAAACCTTTATAAGACGCAAGGAAGTAATGGGTTCAAAGAGAGTATCGAAAATCGAAAGATGTGTTGCCATGTCCGTAAAATCGCTCCGCTTCAGCGGGCGTTAAAAGGGCTGGATGTCTGGATTACCGGACTGCGACGTGCTCAATCCCCGACACGTGAAACGATGCGACTGGTGGAGTGGGACAAAGCAAACGGGTTGATTAAACTTAACCCGTTGATTGAGTGGAGCGAAGAGGACGTTTGGAACGCTATCAAAGATAATAACCTCCCCTATAACGCCTTGCATGATTTGGGGTATCCGAGCATCGGATGCGCCCCGTGTACGCGCGCAGTAAAAGAGGGAGAAGATATACGTGCCGGGCGATGGTGGTGGGAAAACCCTGAACATAAAGAGTGCGGATTGCACCTAAACGGAGGCTGATTATGACTGTTTTACTGGCGATTTTGCGTCAAATAT
>JAURYA010000082.1 GCA_030654155.1 Sulfurimonas sp.
GAAGCTAAGCCTCTCATCGCTGATAATACTGCACCTGTCAGGTGTGGAAATGTAGGTCGCTGCCTAGTTGATCATTTCTTAACAACCCTCACTTTTACCAATCATACAATCAAACCGCATAATACAATTATAAAATCAAAACTCAATTCAACTAAAATAAAACAATGTCTTTATTAAACTACTTTATCGTTTGAAATAAAAAGATATTATAATTTTTACAAATATTTTTATCTATTCTTGAAACTTTAACAATTAATTATATGGTATTATTTTACATACTATTTTAGGGCGTTCTGTGAAAAACTATATTAAAGATCAAATAAAAAAATCATATGAAACAAAACAAGCTATTTATGAAAATGATAATTTGATAAATAAAATTGAGCAAGTATCTAAACTATGTGTAGAGCTGTATAAAGGCAAAAACAAAACAATACTTGCAGGTAACGGCGGAAGTGCAGCGGACGCTCAACATATCGCCGCAGAACTTGTAGGTAGATATGGATTTGATAGACCTTCGATACCATCTCTTGCTCTTACAACCGATACTTCCTGTCTAACTGCTATTGGAAACGATTATGGATACGACAAGGTATTTTCACGTCAATTAGAAGGCATGGGGCAAGATGGAGATATATTTATAGGTATTTCAACTTCAGGAAACTCAAAAAATATAATTAACGCATTTACAGTTGCAAAACAAAAAGGTATAACTACTGTTGCTTTGGTCGGTAGAGATGGCGGAGAAATGGCTAAAATGGCTGATATAGCTTTAGTTGTGCCATCAGATTCCACGCCAAGAATTCAAGAATCACATATATTAATCGGACATATAATATGTGATATTATAGAAAAAGAGATTTTTGGCAACGGTGTTAGTTGATTTTTTATGAACAGAGCGCTTTTTTTAGATCGTGACGGTGTTATTAACGTTGAAATAAATTATCTGCATAAAATCAATGACTTTGAATTTGTAGAAGGCATATTTGAACTTTGTAAAAAGTATCAAAATAGAGGCTACATAATAATTGTGGTGACAAATCAATCCGGAATCGCCAGAGGTTACTACAGCGAAGAGGATTTTAAGTATCTTACATTATGGATGATAAAAGAGTTTGTCAAAGAGGGTATTGATATTAAAAAAGTCTACTCTTGCCCGCATTATCCTGAAATATCCGGTGCATGTAGTTGCAGAAAACCTGAACCAGGCATGTTTTTGGAAGCACAAAAAGAGTTTGATATAGACTTGAGAAATTCAATTTTAGTCGGTGATAAAGAGAGTGACATAGAAGCTGCGCTTAATGCCGGAATAGCAGAGACATATCTTTTTGATGAGAAAAAAATTTACAAAGAGTCAAAAGCTACAAAAATAGTTTCAAAATTGGGAGAAATATATAATGCTGATTTTAAATAGCGGCGGTACTTTTAATAAAAAATATAACCCATTAAGCGGGGAGCTAGAAGTAGCGTATAACAATAGTGCAATTGAAGAGATTTTAAAAAGTGTTGATTTTAAGTATGATTTGGCAGGTGTCGTCTATAAGGATAGCTTAGAGATGACAATGGATGATAGAAAAAGAATCGCAAATATTATCATGGAGTCAAAAGATGATACCTTTATAATTGTTCATGGAACTGATACAATGCACTTAAGCGCTGAATTTTTGGCGGAAATATTTGAAGATAGAAAGATTGTCTTTGTCGGTGCAATGAGACCTTTTGAGATAGACAATATAGAAGCTAGTTTAAATTTGGGCATAGCAATCGGGTTTGCAAAGGCCATAAAAGAAAACGGAGTCTATATCTGCATGAGCGGACATGTGGAGCAGTGGAATAAAATCCATAAAAATACAAAATTTGGAAAGTTTGAAGTTGCCATCTAAAATAGCCTGCTCACACTGCCATTTAGAGTTTGAACCATCGGTTATGATAAAGGATGAAGATTACTACTTCTGCTGCAGCGGCTGTCAGGGAGTTTTTCATCTTCTTAAAGATGAAGGTTTGGATAGCTTTTACGAAAAAAGCAAAAACATAACACTCTCTCCGCCCTCTCAAAATTTTGAAGACTCTTCAAGTTTTAACACTCAATCTTTTTATGACAAGTTTGTAAAAATCAACAGTGACGGTTTTTGCGAAGTCTCTTTGATTATTGAGGGGATTCACTGTTCAGCTTGTGTGTGGCTAAATGAAAAAGTTATGCATAAAATGGACGGAGTAATCGAGGCAAATATAAATTTTACAAACAACAAAGCTACAATCGTCTGGGCTGATGATGTTGTGAAACTCTCGGCTATTATAGATACCATTCGCTCCATCGGCTACAATGCATTTGCATATGATTCGATGGCGCAGGAGACACATGCCAACAGGGAGAGAAAAGCTTACTACCTAAAGATGGCGGTGGCAATATTTGCATCTATGAACATTATGTGGATAGCGGTCGCGCAGTATGCGGGATATTTTAGCGGTATTGCGCAAGACGTAAAAACAATACTAAACATAGCAGAGGGCATTTTGGCAACTCCAGTGCTTTTTTACAGCGGCTGGGTCTTTTTTAGAGGCGGCTATTATGGGCTAAGGGCAAAAGTCATAAATATGGATCTGCTCGTTGCAACGGGAGCAACTCTAACATACGTTTACTCAATATATATAACAGTCATTCAAAAGGGCGAGGCATATTTTGATTCTGTTAGTATGATTATTACGTTTGTACTAATCGGTAAGTTTTTAGAGATTTTGAGCAAGAAAAATGCGGCTGACACACTTGATAAGATTGCAAATAGTATTCCCAGCGAGGTTAAAATAGTTAAGGACAATAAAATAGTAGCATGTAAGCTTGACGACGTTAGAGTCGGAGATGTTGTTGTAGTTACAAGTGGGGAAAAAGTTTTGCTTGACGGAGAGATAATCAAAGGTAGCGGTTCGTTTGATGAGTCAAATTTGACAGGCGAGAGCGAGCCTGTATATAAGAGTGTTGGCATGGGCGTAATAAGCGGCACGCTAAGTATTGATGCCGATGTACACTTTAGAGCCACTAAAGACTTTAAACACTCAACTCTCTCAAATATTGTAAAACTTTTGGAATCAGCGATAAACAAAAAACCAAAAATCCAGCAGATGGCAAACAGGCTCTCAGAACACTTTTCATCTGTCATTTTAGGTCTTGCTTTTTTGACCTTTTTGGGATGGTGGTTTTGGCCGCATAGCTTTGAGACCTCTTTGATGGTAGCGGTATCTGTTATTATCATAGCTTGTCCGTGTGCGTTGGCCCTTGCTACTCCTGTTGCGACTTTGGTAGGACTTGGCTTAGGTGCTTCAAGAGGAATTCTTTTTAAAGAGGCAGCCGGACTTGAGATTATGGCTAAAGTCGACACTCTTATTTTGGATAAGACGGGAACTATTACTGTAGGAAAACCTGAGGTTATAAAAGAGCATATTTTTGAATCTTTTGATAAAAAACTGCTCTATTCGCTTGTTAAATCATCTAATCATCCTGTAGCCAAAGGCATAACAAAGTTCATCAAGCAAGAGAATGAAAATATTATTGATACTGTTTTTGATGAATTTACCCAGATCCCAGCGCAGGGAATCAAGGCTAAATACAGAGATATTGAACTGCTTGGAGGCAATAAAAAGCTTCTGGATGAAAATCGTGTATCGGTAGATTTTTTTAGCCAAGAGACACTTTTTTATTTTGTAATAAACCAAAGAGTTGTAGCTGTTTATGAACTTGAGGATAAGATAAAAGAGGGTGTAAAAGAGCTAGTAAAATCTATGAAAAAGATGAAAATTGATGTAATTATGCTAACCGGAGATAATGAGAGCGCAGCAAAGAAAGTGGCAGTAAAAGTCGGTATTTACAACGTCCTTTATGAACAGACCCCCCCAAGCAAAGCAGAGTTTGTCAACAAGCTGCATGGTGAGAGCAAAAGTGTCGTGATGGTTGGAGACGGCGTCAATGATATTTTAGCTCTTGCATCGGCTGATATAGGAATAGTTATGGGAAGCGGAAGTGATATAGCAGTTGAAGTAGGTGATGTAGTTCTTTTAAACAACTCTATAAAATCACTAGAGGACGCTTTTAGAATAAGCGGTACTACATTTAGTCTAATAAAACAAAATCTTCTTATATCACTGGCTTATAATGCTCTAACAATCCCGTTGGCAATGGCAGGATATGTCATACCGTTAGCAGCAGCTATCTCAATGTCTGCCAGCTCGCTTTTAGTCGTAGGTAACTCTATGCGCATTCGCCACAAATGGAATAAGGATTAAGACGTGGATAATTGGGTAATTGCAATGATGCTTGGCGTGTCTATATTTTTGGGAGCAGTTGCGTTATTTGCATTTTTATGGGCGATAAAAAATGGTCAATTTGATGATGAAGAGAAGTTTTTAAATGCCGCTAAATTTGATGGCGAAGATGAGTTAAATGATGCTATAAAACAGGAACAGAAAAAAGAAGCTTTGAAAAAAAGTTATAGACCGGAATAAAGAAGAGATTCTAATTTTTGAGAGAGAATTTTTAGAAAGAATTGAATCGCCCATCTGGGCAATTCAAGGTAAATTACTTACCGATAGTTTGTGCAACAGCGTCTAACTCTTCGTTAGTATATTTAGAAACTTGACCAACCATAAGAGCTTTTTTAGCGGCACCGTAAGTACCAGCTTTGTAACCTTTAAGTGCAGTTGCTATATCAGCTTTGCTCATTGCAGAAACATCTTTGTTACCCATATGAACCTTTGTCCAATCAGCACCATGACAACCAGCACACGCACCCACATTTACAGCAGCCATTAAAGCAGTAGTTGCAGTTAAAGCAACAATTGACATAACTATTTTTTTCATTTTTACACCCTTTTATTTTAATTTCGCCCAAATTGTAATGAGTTTATTCTTAAAGGTATATTAATTGTTTGTTTATTGTTAGTTAGTTATATTTTGAAGAGTTTTATGTGTGAAAAAGAACTGCCTAAAGAGGCAATTCAAATAAATTATTTACCGATAGTTTTTGAAAATGCTTCTAAATCAGCGTCAGAATATTTAGCTACTTGACCTTTCATTAAGCCAGCCATTGGTCCACCGTATGTGCCGGCTTTGTAGCCTTTAAGTGCAGTTGCTATATCAGCGTGAGTCATTTCAGCAACGTTTTTAGATTTGCCTAGAGCTATTTTGCTCCAGTCCTGACCGTGGCATCCTTGACAAGCGCCAGCTTCTACACCAGCCATTAAAGCGGTAGTTGCAGTTAGAGCAACAATTGACATAACTATTTTTTTCATTTTTAAACCCTCTGATTTTGAATTTCGGGCAAATTATAGTGATATAACTCTTAAATACTTGTTAATACTTTATCTGTTATTATTTTGTTAAACTACATAGGCTATGGTACGTAAATGAGATACATAAACAACGATTTAAAAGAGTCTATCAGGAAGAAGTTAAAAAATGAAAAACATGAAAAATTTCACTCCTAAAATATTGGTCATCGGCGATTTAATGATAGATCACTACCTATGGGGAAGCTGTAATAGAATTTCGCCTGAAGCACCGGTGCAAATAGTTGATATTACAAAAGAGACGACGGTTCTTGGCGGTGCCGGGAATGTTATAAACAACCTTGTAGCTCTCGGCGCAAATGTGAGTGTTAGCGGTGTTATAGGAAGCGATGAGAACGGAAATGAGCTTATAAATCTGTTGAAAAATATAGGTGTGGACGTAAGTAGAATAATTATCCAAAACGGTAGAAAGACACCTAGAAAAAGCCGTGTAATAGCAGCTTCGCAACAGATACTCAGATATGACAATGAGAGTAAAGAGGAGATAGAAAAATCTTCTGTAGATATGATTTTAAACTCTTTAAGTGATACGATTTGCGAGTACGATACTGTTGTTTTATCGGATTACGGCAAAGGTGTCTTAACTGATGAGCTGTGCCAAAAAATCATAAAACTGTGTAATGAAAACGGTATAAAAGTTTTAGTTGATCCAAAAGGGAGTGATTATGGCAAATATAGCGGTGCATATCTTTTAACACCAAATAAAAAAGAGGCAATGCTTGCCACAAAAATCGAAATAAAAGATAAAGCGAGCCTAAAAGAAGCGCTTCTAAAGATGAAAAAAGAATGTGATTTGAGTATATCTCTTGTTACGCTATCAGAAGATGGAATTGCCGTATATGATGATGAATTAAAGATATTTCCAACCGTTGCAAAAGAGGTTTTTGATGTAACGGGTGCAGGGGACACGGTTATTGCTTCCATCGCTTTTGCTCTTAGTGCCAAAAAAAGTATAGAAGAAGCTGCTAAATTTGCAAACCTTGCTGCAGGTGTAGTTGTTGGAAAAATAGGTTCTGCAACGGTTACAATTGATGAGATTGAAGAGTATGAGGCAACGCTACATAAAAGCACATCAGAAGCGCATATAAAAAGTTTTGATGAGATAAAAACGGTTGTTGAACGCTACCGTGTTAACGGCAAAAAAGTTGTCTTTACAAACGGCTGTTTTGATATTCTACACGTAGGGCATGTAAAGTATTTGCAAGAGGCCAAAAGCTTTGGAGATGTTTTGATTGTCGGATTGAACTCTGACGCGTCTGTTTCTCGCCTAAAAGGGCCATCTCGTCCCGTAAATATAGCGGAGGACAGAGCTTATTTGTTGGCGGCTCTTGAAGCGGTGGATTTTGTTGTGCCATTTGAAGAAGATACCCCATATGAACTTATAAAAATGATAAAACCTGATATACTTGTAAAGGGCGGAGATTATGAGGGCAAAAGTGTCGTCGGAACAGAGTTTGCTTTAGAGTTGAAGCTTGTTGACTTTGTAGATGGAAAGAGCACTACAAAGACAATTCAAAAAATAAAAGGAGATTAGATGTTCAAAAAGATATCTTTAATAACACTCGGTGCGGTATCTGCTTTTGCAATGCATAGTGCGGAAGTAAATATTAACAACTCAGATTTGGAGTTATCAGCTAAACTTGACATGGGTCAGTTTAATAAAAGTGTTGAGCCGGATACAATTTTTCTGGGTGCAAGATATATAAATGCCGATGACAGACATAGTGATGTTAATAATATAGATGACTATTATGAAGTGAATTTTTTGATGCAAAAAAATGTAAATAGTGATTTTAGATTGGGGCTTGGTGTTAAGCTAAACCATACAGAGGATTTTGTTTCAATTCCTTTAGGTTTAGAGGCTGTTTATAAACTTCCTGTAACTTCAAGCATACCGTTTTATATCGGTGCCAGTATATACACTGCTCCTGAAGTACTCTCTTTTGACAAAGCAGACAGCTTTTTGGAGTACAGATTTACTTTAGAAGCAGAGGCAATAAAAAACGGTTTTATAACATTAGGGTATAGACACCTAGATACAAACTATGAGAGAGGTGACGTAGAGTATAATGAGTCGCTATACTTTGGTCTAAAGTTTCTTTTTTAATTTATTTTAACGCTATAGGAAGTGATTCCTTTAGCTGAATTTTAACTCTTTTTTGTATGGAGTTATACGCCGTCTTTTACATAAATATAGAGCGGTGATGAGCCTATATTTAGCGTTTCACTCTCTATCTTCTCCCCATTACCGGAATAAACTGTAAAAAAATCTTCATTTTTGAGCGTAGTCGGCTTGAGCGACCAATGGATTTGAAGAAGTTTATTATCAACCAAGCATTGAAGTATATAGTAGCCTCTTTTTATGTCAAGTCTTAAAAATTGGGCATTTTTCAGATTTTGAACCATAAATTTGTATGTTTCAAAAGCGGAGCGTTTTTTAATGCCTTCTCTGTTGTCAATAAGCCCGTACCCCGGAGCAATTAACTGATGCCAAGAGACGGAGTTGACCTGCTGTGAGGCAAAAGCAAGCAGATAATATCTTAACATGTAATCAGCGTATAACTCTTCGCTAACGCACTCGCGTTCACTTGTTGGAGCATAAGGAGCGGTACCGGAAATTGGCCAGTTGGTCTCTGTGATGTGAAGCTCATGGTTGCTTTTTGGGCTTAGCCGGACCATCGTGCTAAGCAGCGAGATTTTGTCTTGGAGGTTAAATCCCATCTGCATATTTTCAGGTGCGCCTCGTCTATCAACATAAAGAAGTGCGGCAACTCCATCGTAGTGATATTTGAAGAGATTAAAAAGCGTGTGCGCAGTAAAGTGATACTCAAAGTCTATAACGCCGCCCCCTATAAGCGTTATATGCGGAAATTTTGAGATTTTCAAATCATAAGCTACTTTATAAAAATTGCTATACTCGTCAACGCTGAAAAATCCCCATTTTGCTCTGTTGATGGTTGAGCCAATCTCAAAAATATCCACATGTTGATTTAGAGCGGTAAAAATTGTCTCTAAATCTTTTTGTAAAAGCGCCAAATCTTCCACATGTTCTCTGTCTTGAAGAATTTTAATGGTTATTTTTTTATCTTTACATAAAAGTATAAAATCTTTTAAAAGCGGTAATTTTTCCATCTCCCAAAGTTTTACTCTTAGCAGAATTCTCTCCACCCTAAGCTCTTCTATCATCTCTAAAGTTTCTTTTGGATTTCGCTCAAAGTCAACGCCGAGGCAGAAGAACTCATTTGAGTTTATTTTTTTTCTTTTTACAAAAGGGGTCATTATAATTGAAAACGGCAATACTAAAATAGATGTTAAAAAAGTTCTCAAAAGTGAGGCGGACTGACTTTTTCGCATCTTTTTTTTATAACTTTTGTCTTGTAGCGGATATGGCTGGTCGGAATAGTTATCCCATCTGTATGGTTGTTTCATAAGGCGAATTATATCTTTTTTGAGATAAAATGCACTAAAATAATGATTAATAAGTGATTTGGAGCAGTGTGGAACTAGAATCAATAAGTGAAGATTATATAAAGCTGCTTCAAGAGATTAGAATTTACTTTAAAAATTCCAAAAACTCAATTCATAAAGCAAGAAATGAAATCAAAATAATCGATTATAAAGATAAAAGTCTTGTTGTTAAAGCGTTTAAAATACCAAATTTATTTAACAAAATTGTTTATACATTTTTTAGAGATACTAAAGCAAAAAAGTCATATTACAATAGTCTTAAAATTTCAGATTTTGTTCCAAGAGCTATCGGCTATATAGAGTTTAAAAAATTTGGACTTCTGTATGATAGTTATTTTGTCAGTGAAAAATTTGACTATAATTTTTCTATTAGGGAAGTTTTGCTTGATGAAAAATTTGACAATAGAGAAGCTATATTTGCTGAGTTCTCAAAGTTTACATTTGGCTTGCATGAAAAAGGTATTTTACATAAAGACTACTCGCCCGGAAATATATTAATTAAAAAAGAAGATAACAATTGTATATTTAAGATTGTTGATATAAACAGAATGGAGTTTAAAGAGCTGGATATTGACGAGAGATTGAAGAATTTTTCACAACTCTGGGCTAATGATAGCGATTTAAAAATCATCATAGATGCCTATTTAGAATTTATGACAGAAGATAGAGAGTCTTGCTTGCAAAAAGCTATATATTATTCTCAAAAACATAAAAATATAAAAAATTTTAAAAAGCGGTTAAAAGGTAGAAAAGTTGTTGATTGATAATATTTCTGTTGTAATTATGGCAAAAAATACTCAGGAGACGATTGCTGAATGTTTGGATAGTTTGGTTCGTTTTAAAGAGGTGGTTTTATATCTCAATGATTCTAGCGATAACACTGAAAATATTGCCAAAAACTATGATAATGTAAAAATCATTCATGGGGAATTTATTGGTTTTGGTCCGACAAAAAACAAAGCGGCAACATATGCTGCAAATGATTGGATACTCTCTTTGGATAGCGATGAGATACTAAACGATAAGCTTGTGGATGAAATTTTGTCTCAAGATTTAAACAATAAAAACAATCTCTTTGTTCTCATTAGAGATAACTACTTTTTAGGGCATAAAACTGTAAGCAGGGACCATATTGTCAGATTGTACAACAGAGAAAAAAATTTATTCGACAGTAGCCTTGTGCATGAGAAAGTGCAGGTGCACGAGTATAATAAAAAAACAGTTTTAAGAAACAGCTTTAAGCACTTAAATATAACAGATATAAATCAGACGCTATATAAGACGATAAAGTATACGGATTTGGCTGCCCAAGATAAGAAAATGTGCTACTTTTCGCTAGTTATAGCAAAAGCATTTTTTGCGTTTTTTCAGACATATATCTTGAGATTCTATTTTTTAAACGGTTGGGTTGGATTTACGGTGGCTGTCTCAAACGCAAATAGAAGGTTCTATAAGTATTTGAAACAGTTTATAAATTGTCAAAAAAAATAATTTTCAACTCTCTAGCAGTGACTCAAAATATTTGATATATTTTTCAACCGTAGTTTTGTGAGACATCTCATTTTCTATCTTCTTTATACAGTTATTGGATAATGTTTTAAGTTTTTCCGGAGAATTATAAAGCTCTCTCACCCTATCCGCTATCGCTTTTGAATCTTTAATGGGAACAATGTATCCGTTATATCCGTCATCAATAATTTCCATACTTCCTTCGTTCGCAGATGCAATAACAGGAGTGCCTGAAGCTATTGACTCAAGAACTACGCGAGGCAAGCCTTCTTTGCGGATAGATGGATGAATCAACAAATCACATGCCGCCAATATCTCCGGCACATCGTGTCTGTAGCCTGTAACATGTATACGTTCCTTCATCCCGCTGTTTAGAATCAAGGATAGGTAAGGTTCCTCAGAAATCTTGCTGCCAATGAGTAAAATATGCAAATCTTTAATATCAGCTAAATCATGAGCCGCTTTTATAGCGTAAATCAGTCCTTTATGAGCTCTGACATTTGCTACAAAAGCGATGTTGAAATTTTTTGTATTTGTGCCAAACTCTTCTAGGTTTAATGGATGCTGGTTATACCAGTTTACATCATGACCTTTATGTATTGTTATAATTTTTTTTGATGAGGTTGAGAAAACTTGTTTGGAAACATGTCTGTTTATAGCCTCTGAAACACATATAACGCCATTTACTCTAGGATGCAAAATATTTAGATATGAGGTAGGGTCATGGCGGTATAGTCCGCCGGTTGTGCCTCGATATGCAACCAGTTTTGCTTTTGTACCTATGCAGGCAAAAGCAGCATTTGGGATAGTTCTTGAGCTAGTTGCATAAACTATATCTATACTCTTGTTTTTAATGATTTCTCGGACTTTTTTGATTGTTTTTAAGCTTATTTTTTCTTTATGAGAAGCGTCAATGACCTCTATATTGTTCTCTAGATATCTAGAGGTGTATTTGCCATCTTTGCTTGTCATTACGGTTATATTGTGGCCGGCTTTTGACAAAGAGATATAAATTTCTGCTTCGGGTCTTAAGCTATTGAATGAGTTTCCGGTTGGTGTTAATACTAGTATATTCATAAAAATTCCTCTGTTTTGCATTTAAAAATATTAAGCTTCATTTTCTATCCTGCTTTGGGCTATAAAAATTCCGGTAAATAGAGCAAGAAGAGCAGCTGAAAACTGCTCATGAAACATATTTTCAACTAAGCTAGAAATTGAGTAGACGCTTGTGAAAATAATCATCATGTTAAAATAGTATTTATTGCGAATATTGAGTTTTAAAATATTATAGAATATCATTAGATATAAAAATAGTCCGATTATGCCCAAATGAACGGCAACTTGCATATAAAAGTTATGGTAACTCGGCATTTCTGCAACGCAACTCATATCAGGATGGTTTACCAAGACACTCTCTTTTAGTCTATCCATATCATTTGTAACTCCAATTCCGAGTATTGGGCTATTTAGAAAAATTTCGCTTCCAATACTCCAAGCGCCAAATCTTAGACCGATTGAGGTGCAGTAATCTTTATTATTTATCAACTCTTCTATATTCGATATGCCAATGTCGACCCTTTTTTTAAAGTTTGGACTAAGTTGATATGATGCGTAAAAAAGTGATAAAATTAAAAAAAGTATGCCAAAAAAAGCAAAAACTCTATTTTTAATATTTAAAAATCCAACCAAAAAAATAGATATAGCAAATGCCGCCTGACCTGTTCTTCCTGCATTTATAAGAAGATTGATGGTTGTCGTTAAAAAAAAGAGAGAGTAGAATACTTTTATCTTTACATTCTCTTCATAAAAAATTTTATTTAAAAGAAGCAGTGATGTAAATGCTAAAAACATTGAGTATTGAATATGATTCATAAATGGATTTGGAAAATCAACGGTTGCGTTTTTAAAACTCCATAGCTCAAAAAATACGCCGTAAGAGAGAATTTCGCTTACAAGCATACCGATTAAAAAGGCAGAAAGTACATACTCCAAATATTTTTTTTGCATGGTTGAAGCTATAACCGGAATAACCAAAAAATACCAATATTTTCTTATGTAGTAGATGCCGCTGCTAATATTTTCAGACCAAATCAGAGAGAGTATATTAAAGCCTATAAAAGCTAGGAGATAAAAAATAACCCTGTTTGATTTTATAAAATCTATTTTCTTTCTAAAGTCGTTTGAAAATAGCCATAAAACAAATAGCAAAGCAGTAGCTCCTACAATGCCACTTCTTGATATCGGAAGCAAAAAAGCATATATAACGAATATATAGTTTATATAAGTTTCTAACGAAATATTTTTAATACTAGCCATTTTGTGCGAGTATATATTCAAGCTAAAGTTTCCTTTGCCATTTTTATAATTTCGTCTGCTTCTATCTCACTTATAGAGAAGTCATTTTTGTTCAGCTTGTAGTGATTTACAATGCTCTTTGACTTCACAACTCTGTTTATCGGCGTTACATAAACACGATTTGTAGGAGTCGGACCAAAGATGGTTATAGACGGTACATTTAAGCCCCACGCCATGTGAGTAGGACCGGTGTCATTTCCTATAAGCAGAGAGCATTTTGAGATGACATACTTTAGTTCATCCAAAGAGCCGCGAGGAAGTACATGTAAAAACTCAGATTGCTCTTGCATCCAGAGTGCTTTTAGATGCTCCTCTTCGCTTCCCCAAACTATGTAAGTCGCGGTTTTCAGTGCGTCGGCAATCTCTACAAACTTCTCTTTTGGATAGTTTCTGCTCTCCCACGTTGAGCCGATAACAAAAAGGTTAAAAATCTCAGGCAGATTTTCTACATGTGAAGCCCAAAATAGAAATTTTTCTTTGTTTATGATTTTTTCGCTTGTTATTTCTATTCCGAGCGGTTCGCAGATTACGGTTGCATTTCGCTCAATCGTGTTTGCATCGTAAGCTATATGGACTTTTTTGTTGTAAAAAAGAGATGCGATGCCCTCGCGAATTGACTCTTTGTCAAAACCTGCAATAGTTTTTGCCCCTATGATTTTAGAGACAATAGCTGACTTTAAAAGTCCTTGAGCATCGATGACAATATCGTAGTTGTTTTTTGAGTAGCTTTTTAATATTTTGTATTGGTTGAAAACTTCGCTTTTTTTCTTTTTTATGGACTTAAGGTTTATGGGTAAAATATTATCTATATGCGGATTGTTCTCTAACACGCCTCTAAATCCACTCTCAACCACCCAGTCTATTTGAGCATCGGGAATCTCTTTTTTTATAAATTGAAGAGCCACCATTGCGTGGATTATATCACCCATGGCGGATAATTTTACTATACATATTTTCATAAGGAGATTCTACAAAAAAAATGATGAAAATAAGATAATATTAATAATGTTTTTATTTTTTAGGTAAAATACCTTCAACTTAACGAATTTTGGAACAATTATTGAGAAAAATTTTTAAACGCTATCTGCCATATTTAAAAGACTATAAACTGCAATATTTTTTAGTTTTTATCGGAATACTTCTTACGGTTACTGCGACAGCTGCGACTGCTCACATTATGAAACCTTTGATGGATGATATGTTTATTGCCAAAAAAGAGGAGATGCTTTATCTAATCCCTTTTGGTTTGGTCGGAATCTACCTGTTTAAGGCTATCGGCAGATATATTCAGACTGTTTATATGAACTATATCGGTCAACATGTCATTACAAGATTTCGTGAGATGCTGCTTGATAAAATGATAAATCTTGATATGAGTTTTTTATACCTAAATCGCAGCGGCGAGCTTATATCCAGAGTCACAAATGATATAGACCGCATTCGTTATTTTGTGTCAAAAATGCTACCGGATCTTTTAAGCGAGAGTTTGACAGTTATCTCTCTTGTCGGGTACACTATATACTTAAATCCGCTTTTGGCTTTTTACTCGCTGGTCGTTCTTCCCGTCATTATCTATCCAATTATTTTGATAGCAAAAAAGCTGAAAAAGTATTCCCGCCGTTCACAGGAGAAGAATGCAGATGTGGTTACAAGGCTCACAGAGGTTTTTAACAACAGCGAAATCATAAAAGCAAATGCAACCCAGAAGTTTGAGATGGAGCGTTTTGGCGTTGAGAACTGGCAATTTTTTAAGATAAATATGAAGTCTGTTTATGTTGGAAGTATCGTTTCTCCTATGATGGAGATAGTCGGTGCTATAGGACTTGCAGCAGTTATTTTTGTCGGCGGACGAGAAGTTTACAACAACAATATGACAGTCGGAGAGTTTAGTGCATTTTTAACCGCCGTAGGGCTTGTTTTTCAGCCTATACGCCGCATAGGGTCAATTTACTCAAATATTCAAGACGCAGTCGCTGCAAGCGAGAGAGTTTTTGAAATCTTGGATACCAAAAGTAAAATTGTGGACGGAAAAAAGATTTTAAAAGATGATATCACACAGGTAGAGTTTAAAAATGTAAAACTCAAATATGATGATTCTTACGCACTTGACGATGTCAGCATAGAGATAAAACAGGGGCAAAACATAGCGCTTGTCGGAGATAGCGGAGGCGGGAAAAGTACATTTATAAATATGCTTCTTCGTTTTTATGACCCAGACAGCGGCGAAGTGTTGGTAAACGGAACGAACATAAAAGAGTTTACGCAAGATTCTCTAAAACATCACATCTCTTTGGTAACACAGAGAATCTATATATTTCAAGACACTCTTGCCGCGAATGTAGCCTATGGGCAAGAGATAAATGAAAATAAAGTAAATGAAGCACTAAAATTGGCAGATGCTTCAAGTTTTGTTGCTTCGCTCGAAAATGGCATATATACCAAGATGGAGGAGTTTGGCTCAAATCTCTCAGGCGGACAGAGACAAAGGGTAGCGATAGCAAGAGCCATCTACAAGCACTCATCGGTTATTATTTTCGATGAAGCAACATCGGCTTTGGATAACGAGAGTGAAAAAAGAATCCAGAGCGCTCTTGATGAGTACACAAAAGATAAAATTACTATAACAATTGCTCATAGATTGGGCACGATTAAAAATGCAGATAAGATTTTAGTTATGCAAAATGGCAAGATAGTTGCAAGTGGAAATCATAATGAACTTTTAGAGAGTTGTGAAGTTTATCAGAGATTGGCAGGGCAGTTTGAGAAATAGTTAATAAACTTTTCATTAACTTTTAGGAATAATTAGCAATCATTAAAGTTATGCCTAAATCACATTAATAACACTTACAAGGAAGTCGAAAAATGTTTAACAACAAAAATATATTAATAACCGGTGGAACAGGTAGTTTTGGCAAAAAATACACTGAAATTATTTTAAAAAAATATAAACCAAATAAGATAATTATATTTAGCAGAGATGAGCTGAAGCAGTACGAAATGGGACAATCTTTTACTGATGAATGTATGAGATATTTTATAGGTGATGTAAGGGATTTGGATAGGCTTAATGAAGCAATGCACAATGTTGATTTTGTAATTCATGCAGCAGCTCTAAAACATGTTCCTGTAGCAGAGTACAATCCTATGGAGTGTATTAAGACAAATATTAACGGTGCTGAAAATGTCATAAGAGCAGCTATTAAAAACAGTGTAGAAAAAGTAATAGCACTCTCTACCGATAAAGCTGCAAATCCTATAAACCTTTACGGTGCTACTAAGCTGGCATCGGACAAACTTTTTGTGGCTGCTAATAATATGGTAGGCGACAGAATAACTAGATTTTCAGTTGTTAGATATGGAAATGTTACGGGTTCAAGAGGCTCCGTGATACCATTTTTCAATAAACTAATCGCTGAAGGTGCTACTGAGCTGCCTATTACAGATGAGAAGATGACTAGATTTTTAATCACGCTAGAAGATGGTGTAAATTTTGTGCTTAAGAACTTTGAGAGAATGTACGGCGGAGAGATATTTATTCCAAAGATTCCATCTATGAAGATGACGGATTTAGCAAAAGCAGTGGCACCCAATCTGCCTCATAAAATTATAGGTATCCGCCCCGGTGAAAAACTGCATGAGATTATGTGTCCGGCTGATGACAGCCATTTGACATTAGAATTTCATGATCATTATGTTATAAAACCGACTATACAGTTCGCGCATATTACTGATTTTTCAACTAATAAGCTAGGAGAAAAGGGCACTCCGGTAGAACAAGGGTTTGAATACAACTCTGGAAACAATACCGAGTGGCTCACTAACGAGCAATTTTTAGAAATGCTTAAAAAAGGATAATAGTTGAACTTTATTCCCTACGGTAAGCAAAATATTACCCAAGATGATATAGATGCGGTGGTAGAAACTTTAAAATCAGACTATCTTACAACCGGACCAAAAGTAAAAGAGTTTGAAGATGCTCTTGCAAAATTCAGTGATGTAAAGTATTGTGTAGCGGTTTCAAACGGAACAACTGCTCTGCACTTAGCCTCTTTAGTGTTGTTAAACAAAGGCGATAAAGTATTAACAACTCCAAACTCATTTTTAGCCACTTCTAACTCTATTTTATATGTGGGAGCAAACCCGATATTTGTAGATATTACAAAAGACGGAAATATTGATTTGGATCTATGTGAAGAAGAGTTAAAAAAAGATTCAACAATTAAAGCTATATATGCAGTCGCATTTTCAGGAAATCCTCTAAACCAAGACAGATTAAAACATCTAAGAGAGACATACAAAGTCGCTATACTAGAAGATTGTGCCCACGCTATCGGTGCAACTTATGACGGCATTAAAGCCGGAAGCTGTGCAAATAGCGATATATCTATCTTCTCTTTTCATCCCGTAAAACATATTACCACCGCAGAAGGCGGAGCAATCACTACAAACTCTAAAGAGATATATGAAAAACTTTTAATACTCAGAGCTCATGGAATGGTCAAGACGCCAGATATGAAACCGTGGGAGTATGAGATGAGGGAACTTGGATACAACTATCGTATTACAGATATACAGTGTGCTTTAGGTTTATCTCAGTTGAATAAATTAGAGAGTTTTATAGCAAGACGAAAAGAGATTGCAAAAACTTACGACAGTGCTTTTAAAGGTACAATCGTAAAACCGTTATACACATTTGACTCAAATTCTTCATACCATCTCTATGTTGTCCTTGTGGACTTTACAAAGTTAAATGTCTCAAAAGAAGAGTTGTTTATTCAACTCAGAGAAAAAAGAATAGGCATTCAACTGCACTATATTCCAATAAATAAACAGCCATATTATAAAGATTTAGGTTATGGGAATGAACATACTCCGGTAATGGATAAATATTATGAGGAGTGTTTTTCACTTCCTATGTATCCGTTATTGAGCGATGAAGAGCAACAATACGTTATAAAATCTCTTTTTGAGATACTAAATGCTTAAAAAGAATGCCGTTGCAATAATACCGGCACGCGGAGGAAGCAAACGAATACCGCGAAAAAATATAAAAGATTTTCATGGATTGCCGCTTATTGCATATAGTATAAAAGCGGCTTTAGAATCAAATCTTTTCAACAAGGTTATTGTAACGACAGATGATGAAGAGATAGCAAAAATAGCAAAAGAGTATGGTGCAGAAGTTCCATTTTTGCGACCAAAAGAACTTTCCGATGATTTTACAGGTACAGGTGATGTAGTTAAACATGCTATTGATTATTTAAAAGAGCATGGCGAAGCGTTTGACTATGTTTGTACCATCTATGCAACCGCGCCGCTTTTGCAGGCGAAATATTTAATAGAAGGGTTTGAAGCACTTAAAAATTCAGATGCCATTAACGCTTTTTCTGCAACTTCTATGCCGTTTCCGATTCAAAGAACATTTAAAGTGGATGAGAACGGCAGATGCGAGATGTTCACTCCTGAAAACTATTTTAAAAGAAGTCAAGATTTACAAGAGGCTTACCAAGATGCAGGACAGTTTTATTGGAGTAAGGTAGATAAAAAATCCAGTGATATCATGTTTGGCAAAGAGAGCATACCGATTATACTACCGAGATATTTAGTCCAAGATATTGATACGCTTGAAGATTGGCAAAGAGCTGAGTACATGTATGAAGCTGTGAAAAAGTCGGCTCAAAGATGAATATTTTATTTCGAGCCGACTCATCGTCCACTATCGGCACCGGTCATATCATGAGAGATTTGATACTTGCAAAGCAGTATCTAAATGTGCCCGAGCATAGCGACAAATGCCCTTGGGGTACCAAAATAGTATTTGCAACTCAAGAGTTGGACGGAAATATAAATCATAAAATAAAAGAAGCAGGATATGGCGTAGAAATCCTTAAGTCAAATAGTG
>JAURYA010000083.1 GCA_030654155.1 Sulfurimonas sp.
GAACAACTCTTACTTCTCAACAGATTGAAAGTATGGTAGTTTTAAGAGGAACAGACGGTAACGATATAATCAACGGTTCTATGGAATCAGATACAATCAACGGCAAAAAAGGCGATGACCAACTTTACGGTGATGATGGAGATGACACTTACATCTTTAATCTTGGAGACGGACAAGACACTATTTATGACAGTTCTTGGAACACCAATAACAAAGATATTATTCGTTTCGGTGAGGGAATTGTTGCAGCCGATATAACAATTACGCAGGATCAATCTAATCTCTATTTTACTCTCAACAGTAGCGAAGATAAAATAATGATAGCTAATTATTTCGATGCACCTGAGTATCAAATTGAGCAAGTTACATTTACAGACGGAACCCTTTGGGATAGCACGATATTTAATCAAATTTTGTAGTTTGATGAAAATTGACACGAAATATTTAACACTCTTGCATTAGGTCTTTTTTTACGCTTAGCCGCTGCAAACTCTCTTCTCTCTTGAGGAGTTAATTTCTCCACTCGAGATTGCATCTCTTTTTGAAAAGCCGCTCGTTCTTCAACGGGAACGCTCCCTTTCATTGCCCGCAATATACTGCCGCACTCCGCTCCCATAACACTCAAACTCAAAAGAGCAAATAGAATATTTTTTTATTGTTGCATAATCAAATTTAAGAAGTAGTATAATTATATTAAAAAGAAAGTGCTATATGTTAAAACAGTATAAAGAAGCCATTGAAAAAAGCAATATTATCTCCAAAACTGACGTCAACGGAATAATAACTTTTGTAAATGACGAATTTTGCAATATCAGCGGCTACACAAAAAGCGAACTCATCGGGCAAAACCACAATATTGTCAGGCACCCAGCCGTGCCAAAGGAGAAGTTCAACCTTCTTTGGGATACCCTCAAAAATAAGAAGATATATAAAGATACCGTCAAAAACAGGGCTAAAGACGGCTCCACCTTCTATGTAAACAGTACTGTAATCCCAATTCTTGACGAAAATGAGAACATAGTAGAGTATATTGCCATCAGATACGACGTAACAAAAGAGGTAATGTTAAGAGAAGAGCTTATTAAAAAAGAAGCGGAGTACGAAGAGTTAAACAGAAGTCTTGAGAAGAGAGTTGAAGAGCAGACAAGGGAGTTAAAAGAGCTAAACCAAACCCTAGAAGAGCGCGTAAGAGACGAAATAGCAAAAAATGAGGACAAGCAGCGTGTCATGTTTTGGCAGTCACGTCATGCAAGTCTTGGGCAGATGCTTGCAAATATCGCACATCAGTGGAGACAGCCGCTCACTGAACTGAGTCTGGCCATGTTTAATATAAAAAAAGCCGTGCAAAACGATAGAGTCGAGGATGTGTCAAAATTTTATGACGAGAGCAAAAATATCATTAAAAACATGTCTCAGACTATCGATGATTTTACGAACTTTTTTTCTCCGGATAAGGAGAAGCACTATTTTAATATAAGCGAGAGCATCCAAGAGGCTATCGGGCTTTTAGAGAGCGTAGTAAATGACGGGATGATAACCATAAAGACAAACTTTGAAGATATGGAAGTTCTCGGAATAACAAATGAGCTTACACAGGTTATGATAAACTTGATAAACAACTCAAAAGACGCATTTATTCACAACAGTATTCTTCTTCGCGAGATAACCATAACCACCAAAAGAGAAAAAGGCTTTGCTCTTATCGAGGTGCAGGATAACGCGGGGGGAATAGCAAAAGAGAATATAGAGAAAATTTTTGAGCCGTACTTTACGACAAAACATAAAAGCCGCGGCACAGGATTGGGGCTTTTTATGTCGAAGATGATTTGTGAGCAGGGGCTTGGCGGCACGCTTGATGTAAAGAGCAAAAAAAATACTACAACCTTTAGTATAAAAATTCCATTGGACGAACATGAAAAATAGAGCATTAAAAGAGCTTAAAATCCTGCTTGTAGAGGATGAAGAGAATCTGGCAAGACTTTTAAAGGATGCCATAGGGGATAATTTTTACAGTTTTACAATCGCAAAAGACGGTGTAGAAGGCATAGAGCTGTTTAAAAAAATAAAGCCCGACATAGTTATAACGGACATCATGATGCCTAGAATGTCAGGGCTGGATATGGCAAAAGAGTTAAAAAGAATCAATCCAAAAACGCCGATTATTATACTCAGTGCGTTTAGTGAAAAAGAGAAGCTTTTTAGCGCAATTGATGTAGGCATAACAAAATATTTTTTAAAACCGTTCGATACGGACGAGCTTCTTGAATACATAAGCAGCATTACGCCAAAACTTTCAAACAAAATGGTAAAACTCTTCGATGGCTTCATTTTCAATAAAACCACAAGCTCTCTTTATAAGCAGGAGAGGTATATAGCCCTTACAAAAAATGATATAAAATTTTTATCTCTTCTGCTTGATAACCAAAATAGAGCAATAGACGATGCTACGATTAAAGAGAGCCTCTGGGGTGCAGATGCAAGCGATGAGAGGGTTAGAACTTTTATCAAGCGTTTCAGGGAAAAAACCTCAAAACAGCTGATAAAAAACATAAAAGGTTTTGGTTACCAGCTCTCTTTTAGCGAAAATTAGTTCTCTCTATTTTTGGCTTGTAGTGAGGGTCTTCTCCCTCGATAGTCCACAATTTTTTTGACAGGTAGCTTAGAGCATTATGAAAATTTTCATCTACATGTTCCCAAAAATCAAGCCCCGAGAACTCTTTTTTAAGCAGCTCTTTTTCATACTCAAAACTCCCTATTTCATCACGTGCCAAGAGCTCAAAAGAGTTGTTTGTTTCAAGGTTTGCCAAAAACCAAAGAGAGACAAACTCTTCAGAATAGTTGTTTAAAACTTTTGAAGCATACTCTTCAAAATCGGCGTATCCGCTGAGCTCATATAGCTTTATCGCCAAAGAGACAACACTTTCTAGATGCACAAACGGCACCATTGAAAATAGCTGACGCCCGATGGCGCCTCCGTCTGAGTGTTCGGCTCCCAAAAAGATTCTAGCTCCGCCGTCCGTATCTCCAAAGTTGTTTGTTTTTAAGCCAATTAAACCGATGTCGGTATGTCTATGTCTTCCGCACCCTTTTGCGCAGCCTGAAAAACCGACTTGTATGCGGTGTTCATTTATTTTTTCAAGCGGCAGATATGAAGTCTCATCCTTGATGCTCCAGACGGCATAAGGGCAGAGGTTGCCCGCACATGCGACTATTGTGTTGCTAATCGCGGGAGATTTTAGCGTTGTCGAAGCCTCTTTTAGGCCTATAATATAGATGTTTTGATCAATGCCAAAACGAATATCCGCACTATTTTGTGTTGCGAACGAGGCAATTCTTCCTATCTCATCGGTTGTAAGTCTTGAAAAATCAGTTTGATAGCAAAAGCCGAATCTTCCGTCTTTGAGTTTATGAAATTCATCAAATCTTGCTTTTTCTAAAACGAGTTCGCCGGCACTCTCAAAATCTTTTTTGTACTCTTTTTGAATATGCGCTTTTAGTCCCTCCATCCCTATCTCTTCTATCATGTGAAAAATACGGGTTTTAGCTCTTGAGGAGCGGGAGCCGTGAAGGAAAAATGCCTCTATAAAGGCTTTGAAAAAATCAAAAACTTCGTTCGGTTTTAAAAAAATATCTGCACACTGCGCCACTTCTGTATTTTTTCCGCCAAGATAGACGTTAAAACCAAACACTCCATCTCTCTTAGCAAGCGCAAAATAGATATCGTTTGCAAAAAATGAGGTTACGTTTGCGCGGTTGCCAGAAATACCGATAGATACGCGGCGAGGAAGCATGCCCACATATCTTGGATTTTTGATGATGTAGTCGTGCATCTGCATAAGTATCGGATAGGTCTCAATCTCTGCAAACTCTCCGCACCCGTCGTAAACATCGGTGATTATATTTCTTACATTGTCGCCAAAACTTTGCCATGTAGTGATTCCAAGAGCGTTTGCGCGTTTATAAATTTCTAAAACATTATCGGCCACAACATTGTGAAGCTGGATGCCGCCACGTGCCGTTAAAATAATGCTCAACTCATATTCTGCTGCAATATCAGCTACTTCTTGAAAATCTTTAGCAGTTATCCTACCGCCGGGAACGCGCAAGCGGATAGTAAACTCATCTTCTAAAAATTCAACGTTAAAGATTCCAAAATCCTGAAGATAAAATCTATCGCCTTCAGTCAAGCTCTCAAAATCTATATTTTCGAAATCTTTATAGTAATCAATAGGGCTTAGTTGAGCTTTATAGCGCTCTCTTTTGTTTAATTTATTTTCCATAGTTGTATTTTATCTAATAAGTAAAATAATTTCTCTTGATATTAGTCATCTTTAGTTGTATTTGGTATTAGTATTCTTTTTGTAGTTACAATATATTTTCTTATACAAAGGGGCAAAAAATTATGAAAAAAATAGTTTTACTATCATCTTTTATTATAGCAACAATACAAGCGCATGAGTATAAAAATGATATAAACATTGACATAGATATGAAAAACCATACTAAAAACTCATATGTTACAAAAGATGCCTTGGAGCTTTCAACTTATTTTTATCCAAGTGATTTAAATCTATCTCAAAAATATCTCAAAAAGAGCGAGGAGTATTTTGAGCTTTATAAAAATATGTTTGGCGTTCTGCCATTTAAGAGGTTCTCTGTGGTTGAAACTCAGTTTCCTGCCGGATACTCTATGCCTACATATACTCTCATAGGCAAGCAGATTATAGACAAAGAGTTTGTTTTAGAGAGTTCACTTGGACACGAGATAGCCCATCAGTGGTTTGGCAACTACGTTTACTCTCCAAATGTTGGAAATTGGGTTGAGGGAATCACAACATACTACGCTGATTATCTCTATGCAAAAAATGAGAACAGAGGAGCCGATTATAGAAAAGATATGCTGGTTAAGTATGACTCCTATGTTAATCTAAACAACGAGATTACGCTGATTGATTTTGAGCATAAAACAAAAAACAGCAAAAATGCAATCGGGTATGAAAAATCTGCTTTCTTTTTCTACATGTTAGAACAAAAAATAGGTAAAAAAGCTTTTGATGACGGTACAAAAATGCTGCTCAAGATGTACCCATTTAAAATAGCAACGTATGAGAATCTAAGAGAGATTTACGAAAAGACATCAGGCAAGGAGCTTGGTGCATTCTTTCAAACTTGGGTTTATGAAAAGGGGGCGCTTGATTTTAGTATAAACAATACCTCCTTGACGTTTGTTGAAAATAAGTACATACTTGAGTTTGATATAGCAAGTAACAACAAGGCAGATTATCTTCCTCTTTCCATCTGCTCTGATGAGGAGTGTTTATCAACAAAAATAGATTTGAGTAAAAAACGACAGCGTTTGGAGCTTGATATCGAGCCTACTAAAATAGTTTTTGATGAAAACTATGAGCTCTTTAGAAAACTAAGCACACAAGAGGTTCCTGCCGTAATTTCAAAAATAATTGACGGTAATGCTCTTTTGGTCATAAACAGAGCTGATGAGAATAGGTTTGCTAAATTTACAAAGATATTTAAAAATTTCAAATATTCCGACACGATAACATATGATGAGATGAAAAACAGCAACATCTTTATTTTGGGAGCAAAAAACGAGCTGCTTGACAGAATAGTTCTTCCTTTTAAAATGGAGGGCGATGCAAAAATAGAGTTATTTAAAAATCCGCTAAACGAAGCTAATGTTATTGCTGTCTTTGATACAAACGAACTCTCTAAATCTTTTTTTTACAGACTGCAGCATCTAGGAAAGTATTCTACTGTTATATTTGAGGGTGAAAAAATTGTAGAAAAAACAATCAAGCCTTCACAAAAAGGTGTTCTCTACAATATAGATAGCGGCTCGTATGCATTAAAGCCGACACCGCAAAAGCTAAATGATGTTATAAAAGAGATTGCCAAGAGCAGGGTCGTATATATTGGCGAGAATCATACAGATTTCTCAAGCCATCTAAATCAGCTCAAAATCATCAAAGCAATGTATAAAAACAATCCTAAACTCTCTATCGGCATGGAGATGTTTCAAAAACAGTTTCAAAAATATTTAGATGCTTATATAGCCGGAAAAATTGACGAAAAAGAGATGCTTAAAAAGACGGAATATTTTAAAAGATGGAAATATGATTATGAGCTTTATCGCCCGATTTTGTTATTTGCAAAAGAGAAACAAATTCCGATAGTTGCTCTTAATATTGACAGAGAGATTACAAAAAAAGTAGTTAATGGAGGTTTTAATTCGCTAAGTAAAGAGCAGCTTGCAGAAGTTCCCAGCTCAATCAATTTTGACAACCCAGATTATAAAGAAAAATTAAAATCAATATACAATATGCATCAGTCAGAGCGCTTTGAAAATTTTGAGCAATTCTATCATGCACAGCTTTTATGGGATGAGTCAATGGCAAAAAATGTTGTAGATTTTATGCAAAACAATCCGGATTATTCTATGGCAGTTCTGGCTGGAAACGGTCATATTATGCATGGGTATGGAATTCCAAGCAGAGCCAAAAGAAGAGGCGTAACGGATTATAAAATTGTTTTAAATCTAACAAATCCTGAGACTGGAATTGCCGATTATATCCTCTATCCATCGCTCGTAGATACGATAAAAGCAAAAAAGCTTGGCATCTATTTTGAGTCGGATGATGCTCTAAAGGTAAAAAAAGTTGCCGAAAATTCGGCGGCGCAAAAAGCTCAGATAAAAGAGGGCGACAAGGTTGTAGCATTCAATAAAATAGAGGTAAGCAATTTGTTTGATCTTAAAACGGAACTTGCATTTGCAAAAGAGAGTATCACATTGACGCTTGAGAGAGACTCAAAGAAAATAGTGGTTAATATAGAGTTTTAGAGAAGGAGTTATCTAAAGATAACTTCCAAATCATCTCTCAATGCAGACTTATTAAGCTTGTTTTTTGCTCTTTTGAGGTCTCCTATGTTTATCTCTGTCTCTAAAAACTCTTGAATATAGTAGCTGTTTTTATAGCCTCGGCTCTTCAAATCCAAGATAAT